>JAZNJG010000129.1:0-1989 GCA_045577945.1 Bacilli bacterium
AAGTATCAAATGATGTAATACATTATATCGAAAGAAAATGTAAAAAATATAGATAGAAAAATTTAAAACAAACATCACTTTTAACATTAAGGGTGGAACTGATAATCTCAGTTTCATCCTTTCTTACATTTAGTGGACAAGAGTGAAATCTGGGTATCCCAGTTGTCGCAAAAGTCGAAAATGAAACTTGTTGCCTTTTCCTTATCTTGCCTCTAAAATAAGCAAATTTGCAACACTTTTAAGTTAGATATTTAAATTTAATATTTTTGTTTTTAATTGATTAATTTTGTATTAATATAAAAAATATGGTATAATCATTATGTGAAATAATTATCCACAAGGATAATCAAGATTATGATGTCGAAACCAACCTATTTCTAGTATCCTAACGTTATTATTCACCAGAATTATGTCGATTTATAAGTCTTGATGATATTGAATATTTAGATCCAGAATCAGTAAATGGATTAAACTTATATTGTTACTGTAAAAATAATCCAATTATGTATAAAGATAATAGTGGACATTATCCAGAATGGGCTACTTTTAGTAATATATTTGAAGGCACATCTACTGCTCTACAATTGATGTTAAATGGAGCATATATTGGCGGATATTTTAGTGTTGTTAATGCTGTAAGACCGAATAATATTGGTATTGGAATTTGGAATAAGCAAAGAGCAGCAGCAATCAATAGTTTTGCGGATGATGTTAAAGCATTTGATAAATTTGGAAAAATAATGGCTGGCATAACAGTTGCTATTCAAGTAGGTGAAGGAGTATTTAATGATTATAATAGAGGGTATAGTCTAGATAGAATTATGTCTAATGCAGCAGTAAATACGATTGTATATGGGGTTAGTGCTTGGGGGCTTGCAAAATTTGGCGGATTTGTAGGTTCATTCATCCCAATCCCTATAGTTGGTACTGTATTAGGGACAGTAGCTGGATATCTTTTAGGACTAGGCATTAACTGTCTAATGGATTTAGAAATAAATGGTAAGTCATTAATTGAACACGCAAGAGATTTTGTATATGATTTATGGACAAGTATATTTGATTTGGAGTTAATTATGAAAAAAATTAGTTTAGTTTCAAACGGTTTTAAGATATTAGCAATAATTGAATGTCTATTTACTATAGCACTTTGGTATTGTGTATGTTTTTTAGTAGATGAACTAATTATAGGAGCTGTTATATTTATTACATTTGTTGTAATGTTTTGCTTATTTGGACTATATTTAAGCTTTTCTCATCGAATAATTATTGGAAAAGAAAAGTTGATAATTTTTCAAATTAAAAAAATAGAGATAAATTTAAAAGAAATTATTGATATCTATACTGATGATCAGATATTTAAACAAAATTTAATTTTTGTCTTAACAGAAAGTAAAACTTATAAATTCTCCGGATATAGCACCTTGAAAGGCTGGGAGAAAAATATTCACAACACAAAATTAATTGTAGATAAATTAAATGAATATATAAAATCAAAAGAAAAATAAGTATAAAACAAACATCACTTTTAACGTTAAGGGTGGAGCTGATAATCTCAGTTTCATCCTTTCTTACATTTAGTGGACAAGAGCGAAACCTGGGTATCCCAGTTGTCGCAATAGTCGAAAATGCAACTTTTTGCAGTTCCTTTATCCTGCCTATAAAATAAGCAAATTTGCAACACTTTTGAGTTCAGTGGAAGAGTATAATCTCTTGAATTAATTAATTTTGTTATTATATAACTATTAAATGTGGAGGAGGTATCAATTTGTCATATACAAATGAAGGTGAAAATTACCTTTAAATATGGTATAGTAATAATCGAAAGTTATGATAAAACACTAGGATACACAGTATATGAATACAGAAAACCAACAATTAAAGAAAGCCTAAAAATAATATTAAACTATATAATACAAAACAATGATGAACCAATTGATTTAATATATCTATCTAATAAACTTTGTGTAAGTAAAAGAACAATCCAAAAAG
>JAZNJG010000130.1:0-3379 GCA_045577945.1 Bacilli bacterium
AAGGTATGAAAAATGAAAAAAATAAAAAATTCAATAAATTTATTTTTCTTAAAACTTGTAGCAGAAAAAAACACTAAAAAAAGAAAAGTTATTTATGCAGTTTCAATGGGTTTAAGCTTATTAGGAATTGTTTTAGCATTATTTACTCCTTTATGTAAGCTAGATGTTGATGGGACTACATATAATTTAACTGCAATAAATTGGATCTTTAATACTAAAGATGTTCCAGAACTTAAAAAGTTTTTAATGATTCAAGTTCTTTCATTCATGTTTATTATGATTGCATTAATTGCCAACATATCTTTAATTGTTTTTGGTAAAAAGAAAAATGAAGATAGCGTTATTAAATGTTCTGAGAGAGTTTCAATGATAAGCTTTGTTGTAGTTTCTCTTTATATGATATTTACGTGGTTCTTTCCAATTATTAGTTATCAAGAAGGATTGCACGAAGATGTTGTGAATGTAAATTATTTTTTAGGTGCTTATATTATTTTATTTAAAATCTTATATGCATTATTCTTAGATAAATTAAAGAAATTTAGAAAAGCAGATATTATTCAACTAGATGATACTACTATTAAAGTAATCATTGAAAAGAAATATAGATTCTTTAGAAGAAGAGGACTTTCTCAAAGTTCTGGAGAGAGCAACAATGTTGACTATAATAAAAAAACAGAAATAAATGGTTGTCCTATTTTTACAGAAATTGATAATAAAGCTATACTTTTTGAAAGTGAATTGAAAGATAGAAAATCAAAATCTTTCAAAGAACCTTCTTTAAAGAAAATTGTTGATTTTATCGTTCAATACGCTAGAGATTCTAGACTACATTTATATTATACTCATGAAGATATTGCCACATTTATTGCAGGTCTTGGAACTTGTAACCTAACTATTTTACAAGGTATGTCAGGAACTGGTAAAACAAGTTTGCCTAAAATTGTGGCTGAAGCATTAAACTCAAATTGTGATATCGTTGAAGTGGAATCTTCATGGAGAGATAAGAATGAACTATTAGGTTATTATAATGAGTTTAGTAAAATATATACTCCTAAAAAGTTTACTCAAGCTTTATATAAAGCAAAATTAAACTCTGAGGTTATTTCATTTATTGTACTAGATGAAATGAACTTAAGTAGAATTGAATATTATTTCTCTGATTTCTTATCATTAATGGAAAATGAACCGGGTAAAAGAGAAATTAGACTTGTAAACGTAAAATTGAAGAAAAATGATTTGGATCAAACTAAGTATTATGGTTTAGAAGAAGGACATACATTAAGAATTCCTAATAATGTTTGGTTTATTGGTACAGCTAATAGAGATGAAAGTACATACGATATTAGTGATAAAGTTTATGACAGAGCTAATACAATGAACTTTGATAAGAGGGCTAAGAAAACTGAATACTTTAGTGAACCTTTAGATAATCAATATTTGTCACCAGCTGTTTTATTAGAGTTATTTGAGAAAGCAAAATCAGAGATTAATTTCACAATTGACAATAATAGTGTTATAGAAGAAGTTGAAAAAATTTTAGAACCATATAATATTTCATTTGGAAACCGTATTGCATTACAAATTGAAACATTTGTTAAGATTTATTCATCTTGTTTTGAATTAGTTGAACAAGCTAAAAATGATGCTTTAGAAATAATTTTATTAAGTAAAGTTGTTAGAAAATTAGAATTAAAGAATATCGAGGATAAGGAAGAACTAGCTGCTAAGTTTGCTAATTTAAACTTATTTAGATGTAGTAAGTTTATTCAAAGTTTGAAGGAGGATTAATATGATGGTATTTAATCATTATCATAGAGATGATAATGAATATCGTGATGTGTTAGATTTCTCAATAAAATATAAGAATATTACCTATAAAGAATTTGATGAACATATTATAAATGATTTAGCATTATTTAATATTCCTAGTGATAGTTATTTCTCTGTAATTGAGAAAAACATTAACATCATTTTGAATGCATTACCTGCTATGAAAAGAATATTTTCTCGACCTGCTGTATATCTAAAAGATAAACATGAAATAGTTCCTGTAGAGGCTGTAAAAGTGGTTAATAATAACACTTTGTCACATGTATCATATCATACTGAGTTATGGGAGAACATTGATGAAGATGGAATTAAACCAAGAAAATTATTAACAATCGAGAAAAAGGAAAACTTAGCAATTTATGAGAATATAATATTTACAAGAGTAATTAAATATGTATTGGCTTTTCTTGATGATATAATTTTACTAATTAGGGATTTATTGTATGACTGTCAAGATTTAAATTTTAATATTTTGGACAGAACTCATCATAAACTGTATTTCTTAGCATTAGGTAAATTACACATTGAATATGTATTAGCTCATGAAAAACATTTCTCTAAATTTTCAAGTTTTATTGAGACATTATTATATTTAGAAAAATCAATAAAACAAAGATTAAATTCGCCAGTATATAAAAAATGTATTAAAAATAAATCAAAACTTAAACTTAAAAAGACTAATATCTTTAGAAACCACAAAGATTACAAGCAAATTTATAATTTAGCTAAATTATTAAATATCCAAGATATTGATAGTAATATTACTCATATGTCGCAAGGAGTTTCATTAGAAGAATATGCTAGTTATATAAATGTACTAATTATCTTTGCATTAGGTCATTTTAACTTCACTTTCGATAATTCTCAAAAATTTGATTTTATAACCCTTAATAATACATGCGAATACTTAAATTGGAAACTCAATATAAAATCAATTGATTTTGAAGAATATAAAGGCGTTATATTAAATTTCAAAAAGGATAAGAATTATTCTATTTGTTTATTATATGATAATCTTGATTCACTATCAAATAATGATTTTAATGATTTTAAAGAAAAGTTTTCTGCTGATGAATACCATATTGTAAATTGCAATAATTATGGTGAAAAGGATAATATATATATTAGTATCTATGATATAGATTCATTTAGACGTCTTCAACAAGTTTTTTTGAGAGGAATGATTTATTGTGACGATACCTTTGACAAATGTCCATTCTGTGGAAATAATTTGACTAAAAATAACGATTCTTACGATTGTGGTGTTTGCCGTGGACAAATTATAAAAAAAATATGTGTCGAAACTAAAAAAGTATTTTATATGACTGTTACTAATACGGGTTTATTAAGTAAAAAAGCAAGAGAAAAACGAAACATTCATACGCATATAAATGATAGATTTATTGAGGCTCAGTATCATTATCGTAATATTACCGCAATAACAGTAGATGGGAAAAATATTTGCCCAGAATGTGGTAAAATACAAGAATAAATAATTGTATTAAAGAATATAGACAATATTGACATAGAGAACTTAGTGTTCTCTATG
>JAZNJG010000131.1:0-3855 GCA_045577945.1 Bacilli bacterium
ACTTATTATTAGAAATAGATTAACCAATATCAAATACTAACTTTCTAAACTTTTCAGTTAAGTAATTATATAGCTAATATTAATTAAGTGCATATTTTTAAAAAAATATATATAGATATCTTTTTTCTCTGTTTTATGATATAATAATACAAAGGATGTGATTAGTGTGAAGGAATTAAGATATTTTATTTGTTTATTTTTAATGATTATATCGTTAAGCATTTTATGTTCGTGTAGTGTTGAACAAGGGCCTATAGGGCCCCAAGGTGTTCAAGGTGAAACAGGAAATGGTATATTAAGTATTAAACTAACAAATACAGAAGGTTTAGTAGATACATTTACTATATACTTTACAGATGGAACTACAATAAACTTTACAGTAACAAATGGAAAAGATGGTATTGATGGCATTAATGGTGAAAAAGGTGAAGATGGACATACACCAGTAATAACAATTCAAGATGGATATTGGTATATCGATGGAGAACACACAAATATATTAGCTGAAGGTTTACAAGGCGAAACAGGGAATGGAATATCATCAATAGAAAAGACATCAAGTGAAGGGTTAGTAGATACATACACAATCACTTTTACTAATGGAGATACAACGACATTTACAGTAACAAATGGAAAAGATGGAAAATCTGCATATCAAGTTTATTTAGAAAGTTATCCTGAATATAAAGGATCTGAAAAAGAATGGTTGGAAGATTTAATTAATGGTAAATTAATTGCAATAAAGTATTCTAATCATTTAAACATTTCTTTAAATTATTATAAAGGTGAAAAAATACAATTACCAAATGTCACATATGTATATTCTATTAGTGAAGAAAAATGGATTCAAAGTGATGTTGAATGGGATTTTGAAGATAAAGAATATAGTTGTGGAGTTTATGAAATTTCTGGTCGTATAGAAGGGTTAAAAGATGATGTTAAGTGCACACTAACTATTAGTAATTACACATCGAAATTAAAAAATGTTGATGGGTATGTAAATGGTTTAGTAGATGGAGTAGAAGCAACTGTTGTATTATATAATCAAACAACATATTTAACTACTACGACCAAAAATGGTAAATATAGTTTTGAAAATTTAGAAAATGGTGAGTATATAATTAGAGCAGAGGCTCCTAATTACTATTCATCTGAAAATATTAAAATTAGTATTAATGATGTAGATAAAACAACACAATCATTATTTGATAATGTTTGTCATGTATCATTTAATTTAGATTATATTTATGATTATTCGTATTATTATTGTTGGAATTCAAATCAATATTATTTTGGTGATGAATTGAGTTCAAATATTAATGTACCTAATGTTATACAAATTAACGGATACAAATATAATATTGCTGATAATAGTTCGAGCTTAACATTACAAAATACATATAATATATATTTGACAGATGATGGTGATTCAAAATGGAGTGCACAATATTCTGCAAGTTTATTAGATTGCGTTAAAAGATTAGGTGTAACATTATCTAAAAAAACGATTTGGAAAATATCTGATGATTATTTAGAAAATGATATTGAAATTATTAACGGGAACGAATATGATATAGTATTGTTATCAAAACATGCTTTAACTTATTGTTCGCCATTATCAGGTACATTAAATGGAGTTAATGGTACTTTCTTTTCAAAAAGGCTATATAGTGTGTTAACTAGATATGTTACTAACGAAGGTAAAGATTCTGATTTAGTAGATCAAATTTTAAGAGATAATTTCGGAGTATCTATATATGTTCCAGATTATAATGAATTAACACAAGGAATAACAGATGAGGGTGCTGAGATGTTCCAACAATTTACACCAGAAGAATTGTTAGATATTTTAGCTATGTATGAAGAAATGCCATCTGGATATCACAAGATAGAAGGATTTAATTATATTATTAGAAGAAAAACCGGATTGCCACATCCTATTTATCCATCTGCCGCAGCAGTAACATGGCCAACAGCTGGATATATTGAATTTATGAGTTCTACGTTTACAGGAGATGACTTATTTAGTAGATATAGACTTATCATTCACGAAAAATCTCATATGATGTGGGAACATGTTTTCTCAGAAGAATTAAAGGCAGAATGGGCTAAAGTCGGTGGTTGGTATCAAGAAGGTGATCAATGGTATACAACAAAAACTACAGAGTTTGTAACAGCATATGCACATGATCATAACCCTAATGAAGATATGGCTGAATCGGCTGCATATTATATGTTAGATCCTGAAGCTTTAAAATCAAGAGCACCAGCTAAATATGAATTTTTAGAAAAATATGTTTTCCGTAGTTCTAGATATATTGCTCAAATTCGTGATGATTTAACATTTGAAGTTTTAAATCTAATGCCTGATTATGATTACCCAGGAAAAATTAAAAAAGTGGAAATCTTTTCTAATTCAGGAATTTATGAGGATAAGAAATATACAATTAGATTAACTTTAAATAAAGTAGAAGGTTATAATGATGCTGCAAGTAGAGCGTTATCAAGAATTTCAAATGTGGCAGGTGATAAATATCAAGATGTTTATTTTTTACCTGTTGATGGTGAAGGATATGTATTAGAAGGAACATTTAAAATGTCTAAATTTGTTGAATCTGGATATTATGCTCCTCAGAGCATTAGAATTTTTGACTTAAATGGTAATGAAAGAATCGAAGGCACAAAAGATTTTGGATTTAAGTTATATTTAGATAATCCATTAGAAGATTTAGTAGATCCTGAATTTGAAGAAGGTTCTGTTAAAATTACAGTTACAGAACTGCCTTTAGAAACTGATGGTGAACCATTTTCAACGTATTTGGTTGATATTACATTAAATGTAATTGATGAAAATTTAAAAAGTCGTAATGGGGTATTTGCTAGAATATATCCAGTGATTCATAATCCTGATTATAATGTTATAGATTCTTGGGGTCACATTATGGAAGATGGTAAATATCATATTTACTATACATTGACAGATTATTATCCTACAGGAGAATATTATATAGAATATATTTCTTTAGAAGATGAAGGATTGAATTATGTAAGTTTTGATAGATACAATTCTAAGTTGATGTATGAGGATATTAATTTTATTGTTCCAACACGTTATCCAGATATGGATGGGCCTGAATTAGACTTAAATAATATTTCAATTGTCGCTACTCCTACAAATCCTGATGCGCCTAATGGAGAAACAAGAGTTGAAATTAAAGTTAGAATAAAAGATGATGCATCTGGATTAAGTCATTTGTCATTTAATTTACGCGATCCACAAGGAGTTAATCATTTCCAATATTTTTGTACCGAAAATTACAGTAAAGAATTTTTTGAAGGTGATGCAACAATGTGGAAAGAGTATACAATTGTGACCATTTTACCTCCTGGAAGCATTCCTGGAACGTGGGGATTAGTTGATATGACATTGATTGATTTATCAGAAAATCAAACTAAATACGATTTTGTAGAAATTGTTCATTTTGAAATTGACAGTAATGAATAAAACTATAAAAATCATAAATTAATATGTAATATTACAAGTTCAATTTGAAAAATATGAGAATTTGAGTTTGGAAAAATTACAGATAGCATTCGTATAAAAGAATATATAAGATCGCTTAAAAGAGCGGTCTTTTTTCTATATATAGAAGTAAAAGAAATAAAAGCTATATTATCAAATAATATAGAACTATCCTACGGTTATCATATTCAGCCTATATCGCACTTTCTAATATAACTAATATAAATACTTACTTTCTAATTTCTAACTCAACCATGAGCAAAATAAAACCAGATACTTTTTGTAAAATCAGTTCAGATTCGGTCTGTACGCTACAGTCTTGTAATAATTAT
>JAZNJG010000132.1:0-12444 GCA_045577945.1 Bacilli bacterium
GAAAAAACATTAATATATAATAATCTAGCTAATGATATATATATTGATTATGAATTTTATGATACTGATTTATATTCATTAACGGATAGCTATAATTATAATAATGCGTATAATAAAGATAGTGAGTTTAATGAATATAACCCTAGATATTATATGGATAATAAAAATGAAAATATAGTTTCAGAAGATGTATTACTCACTGTACTTACTCATGGACTTGGAGGTAGCCCATCAAATTTTAGTAAATATGGAAGTGCATTTGGATATTGTGATGAATCAATCATCTCGTTTCTTTGCAAAAAACAAGAATGTAATGTCTATGTTTGCCAGATAAATTATAATCAAAAATTAGAAAAAGCCTTATCTATATTTGATATAACAAATGATGTATATCAAGGAATAAAGGGTAATCCTGGAATTTACGAATATAATCATTTGGTTAATAATATTACTGATATTTCTAAGCACTCAATAGTAATATTTGATGGATTAGAAGTTAGCTATGGTAATACATTGGTTTATGAAGAATTTAATTATGCCATTAGTAAGATTATTTATGATATTAAGTTGTTAAATAATGATAAATTGCCTAAGATCAATTTAATAGGTCATAGTCGTGGTGGTTTAACAAATATGGAATATGCCTTGGATCACCCGGATTTAGTAGATTCAATATATAGTTTTAGTACTCCTTATTGCTCTACTACAATTGGTGCAATTGATTATTATTTATTAGATTCTTCATTCTCATCAGAAGAAGCAGAGAAAGACTTAGTTACAGAAGTATATCAAGATTACATGAATAGATGGAATATGAATTATTCTAAACTAAATTATGATAAAATAAAAGTGACGTCTTTTGGAGGATACCAAACAATTGATTTTATGAGTATGGTGATTTGCCATGAGGGAGTCGAAGACTATGTTGAGAATATGACAGATAAATATTTGCCACCATTTCTAAGGTTTAGATACTTAAATACAAAAATTAGTTTTTTGATGAAACTTTTAGAAGCTGGAGTAATGATAAATTATATAGACATATATAGAAATTACTCTTTAAATGAAATAATGAATTATATTTGCTTTAACTCTAGTAATAAAGGTGTAAATGAAATCTTGAAAATTCTATTTACAGAACTAGCAATAGATTTAAAAACTCATAAGGCAGTTTGGTATAATGATGGGTTAGTCGATATACTATCTCAAATGGGATATTATGGAACAATAAACCATCCAGTAGAAGGCTATAAGGGCTTTAGAAGAATATATCAATGTTTTGATAGCCCTACTTTAATAAATACTATTAAAAATGGTGAGGGTTTAGTTCATGCAATGGTAGTATATAATCCATTATTTTTAAATACTATGAAAAATGAAATTAAATTAGAAAAAATATAATATTATGTTATATTATGTTACATAGAAAAGGGAGTATATTAAAATGAAGGTTTTAGTTGTTGAGGATGAAAGAGATATATCTAATGCCCTTGTAAAATTATTGAAGATGAATAATTATAGTTGTGATGCCGCATACGACGGTGAAGAAGCACTTGATTATTTGGCATATGATGAATATGATGCAGTAATTTTAGATATAATGATGCCTAAGAAAAATGGTATTGAAGTGTTGAAGGAAATAAGGTCTAATAATAATAATGTCCCTGTTTTAATGTTAACAGCAAAGAGTGAACTTGATGATAAAGTGAAAGGTTTAGATTCTGGTGCAGATGATTATCTAACAAAACCATTTTCATTCAAAGAACTACTAGCTAGAATAAGAGCAATTACTAGAAGAAAAACTGCTAATATTAAAACATTGAGTTTTCTTGATGTAATTTTAGATAATAAGACTTTTGAGTTAAAATCAGGTGAAAAGGCTATTCGCTTAGGAAGTAAAGAATATCAAATTATGGAACTTCTTATAACTAGTCCTAATAATGTTATTACATCTGAATCTTTAATTGAGAAAGTATGGGGATTTGATAGTGATGCCGAAGTCAATGTTGTTTGGGTTCATATCTCTACTTTAAGAAAGAAAATTCATGAGATAAGTGATAAAGTTACTATAACTGTTGTTAGAGGTATTGGATATAAATTACAAGAAGTAGAATAAATGAATCAATAATATAAATGGAATAAAATAGATTATAAAATAGGATATAATATGGAAACAAAATTTAAAAAGAAGTTTATCTCAATTTGTATGGCGGCTGTGCTAATAGTTTTTTCGATTATTGTGGCAATTGTTCATGGTATAAATGATAGAAATGTTGAAAATGACGCTATAGATATTTTAGAAGCTTTAGCAATTAAAGAAAATATTGTTGAGAAGACAGAAGATAATATTGAATATCATAATATTGAAATACCTTATGAAATAAGGTATTTGATAGTTGCAATAAATGAAAACAAAGACGCTGTAATAATAAAAAGACAGAATATGAAAACAGCAACTGAAAATAAGATAATTGAACATTCTTTAAAGATTTTTAATGAGAATGATGATTATGGACGATATGATCATTTACGTTTTATTGTAAAAGAAAAAGATGGTTATAAAACATTTATTTACATTGATTATATTAAGGAACTATACCTATCTACAAAATTAGTTAGAAGTGTTTATATAGTTGCTATATCATCATTTCTTGCGATTTTTGTTTTAGTATGGATATTTTCTAATAAAGCTATTAAACCTTTTGTTGATAATTATGAAAAACAAACGAAGTTTATTGCTGATGCTAGTCATGAGTTAAAAACACCGCTAACAATTATAAACTCATATAATGATTTGATTGAAATGGAATATGGAAGTAATGAGAATAGTGAAATAATAAAAAAACAAATAAAGATAATGGATACAATGATAAAGAACTTATCATTACTTGCGAAAATTGACGGTTATCAAATAAAAGAAGAATGTGAACAATTTAATATAAGTGATGTAGCAATAGATATATCGGAAAGTTTTAAACCAATAATAGAAACGAATAACAAAACTTTTATAGTGGATGTTAAGGAAAAAGTAAAATTTTTTGGCAGTGAAAGATTAATAAGAAGGTTAATATATTTATTACTTGAGAACTCAGTTAAGTACTCGTTATCAAAGGTGTGTTTTTCTCTTAGTAAATCTCACAATAAAATAATAATCCAGATATCAAATGATGCTGATGGGATTGATATAGGTAATTTAAATCATTATTGTGATAGGTTTTTCAGAACAAGTGCTTCTAGAGCATCTAGTATAGAAGGCAGTGGTATAGGTCTTTCAATTGCTAAGGAAATTGTTATGTTTCATAAGGGAGATATAAAGTTATTTTCTGATGACGGAATAAATTTTAATGTCACAATAATTTTATAATTATTTTTATAATTTAAGGTTATTTTAAGGTTTATATTGTATAATTAATATGTAAATAATTAATCGATATTATTTACATAGGATTCTTCCGATCCCCTAAGGAAGATACTAATCTTATAGCTATTTTAATCCCTAAAGATAGCTAGGATATGATTTCAATTCATATCTTTCCCCTTCCCAAATTGTAAGACAAACAAGAAACCAATTTCGTTTTTCCCCCTTGAGATTGGTTTTTTGTTTTTTATGACATATATTTGAAAAATGTTTATTTGTGTTTTTTGAAAAAATCTGTATATACAATTTGAGTGAGATGTGATATAATAATATCTAATGTGAATATCTTATACTATAATAATATTAGATTAATTTAGATGTAAAGGGGGATATGATTTTGAAACTTAACGTTAAGAAAACACTATTATGTGGTATTCCATTTTTATCGATAATGCTTTTATGGCAAGCGTATAACTGGATGGTGCCTATTTATTTAAATGATTTCTTCACTGAAACATTGAAGGTTGGCGAAATGTTAATAGGTATTATAATGGCTTTGGATAATTTATTTGCGATTTTTATGATACCGCTTGTGGCTAATCTATCAGATAAATGTCAATCAAAATATGGAAGAAGAAAACCATTTATTATTTTTGGAATTATCTTTAGTGCGTTGTTCTTTGTGGCTATACCTTATGTTACAGCTTTAGATAATATATGGCTTCTGATTTTAAATATTTTATGCGTGTTAATTTCAATGAATGTTTATCGCGCACCTGCTGTTGCGTTGATGCCGGATATCACTCCCGAACATAAAAGAAGTAAAGCTAATAGTATAATTAATATTATGGGTGCTGCTGGTACAGCATTAGGTTATCTTTTAATACTTTTGTTTGAAAAAAACAATGAAAAATTAATATTTTTTGTAACTGCATTTATTATGGTTGTATGTTTAGTTTATACAATTATTTTCTTGAAAGAAAAGAAGATGGTAGAAGAATATAAACTAGAAGAAAAAGCGTATAATGAACAAAATGATAATCAAAATTTAGATGAAATAAATGCAAATAAGGAAGAAAAGGTTAGTGTTAATACATTAGATCCAAAAATAAAAAGAAGAAACATTATATTAATTCTTTTAACAGTATTTTTCTTCTATATGTCAATTAATTCTGTAGAAACATTTATGTCATTATTTAGTAAATCAGTTTATGGTGAAGTAAATTTACCGTTAGGACTAGAACCAGGAGCTTTATGTATGATTCCTTTTGGAATTGGCTGCTTTGCATTTTCTTATCCTGCTGCAGCTCTTGCAGATAAATATGGTAGAAAAGTTATTATCTTCTTAGGTACTATTATTGGTGCTTTGGCTTATTTAGGAATTGCGATAATAAGTTCCAATGTAGGATTCAGCTACGCGATTTTGCCTTTATTCTTATTGGGTGGATTTGGCTTTGCATTCCTTGTTATAAATATTTTACCAATGGCATTGGAGAATAGCACTGAAAGCACTACAGGAAAATATACAGGATATTATTATACTGCATCAATGATAGCTCAAAGTGTTACTCCTGCGCTATGTGGCTTATTTATGAGTGATTTAATATTTGGCAATATGTTATTTTTATTCCCATATGCAATTATATTTATGCTTTTAGCTGGTGTTTGTATACTATTAGTGAAAAATAAAGAAAATAAAGAAAATAAAGAAAATAAAAAACTTAATGATTAATATTATGTAAAGAATATAGACTGCTAATAATCTTATTAGTGGTCTTTTATTATGTATAAATCAATAAAAATTGTAAAAAATATTTTTAATGTAAATATTGTAAATATAAAAATAAAATATTATAATATAACTATAAGTAAGAAAACAATTATATTAGAAGGTAGATATGAGATCTGAAAGACAAACAAAATCGTTGTTAATGAAAATAGTTCTTACGCTAATTTCACTTTTAATAATTGGCTTAGAAGTATTCTTGTATTTTTATTTGATTAATATGGTGAAGAATTACAACTTTATAGTTGTTTTTATGAGAATCGTAGGACTTATTTGTGTGGCAAGCATGTTTACTAACAATCTATGTAGTAGCTATAAGCTTGTGTGGACAATAATAATATTAGTTTTCAGTTTTGTTGGACCTGTTTTATATATTTTACTTGGGAATCAAAGAACTTTTCCAAAACGAAAGGTCAAAAAAATAAACAAATATTTATCAAATTATACATATGATAATGGCTTAATAGAAGAACTAAAACAAAAAGATGATATAGGCTATAAGCATGTTAAATTAATGAATACAATTGAAGAGTGTATTTTGTATAGGATAGAAAATGTACGATTCTACCCAACAATTGAAGAGAAATTTGAAGATGTTATAACAGATATAAAGAATGCTGAAAGATATATCTTTATGGAATATTTTATAATATCTAGTGGTAAGAATTTAGATGAAATAATTGAAGCCCTAGAAGAAGCTTCTAGAAAAAGAAATATTGAAGTAAAGATATTATATGATGATATTGGCAGTAAAATAACCTTCAATAATGATTCAATTAAACGATTAAAACAAATTCCTAATTTGACAATAAAGAAATATGAACCCTTGGGTTTTAATTTTAATCCTGCTGTAAATTTTAGAGATCATAGAAAAATTATGATTATAGATGGGAAAATAGGCTATATCGGTGGAGATAATATTGGGGATGAATATACTAATGTAATAAGTAAATATGGTAAATGGCGTGACAATGCAATCAAAATAGAAGGTGAAGCGATTAGAAGCTTATTATTCTTATTTTCACAAACTTGGTATATGTCATCTAAAGAAGTAATAGATATTGCTCAGTATGATGGGGTTAATTATAATAATCTTCAAAAAAATGATAATGGAAAAGGTTATATTTTACCTTATGGAGATGGCCCTGTTGATGAGAACAACTGTGCATATGACTTGTATTTATCGCTAATAAATAATAGTAAAAAATATTTATATATATCAACTCCGTATTTTGTTATAGATAAAGAGTTCGTTGATAATATATGCTTAGCCGCAAAAAGTGGGATCGATGTCAGGATTTTACTTCCAGGAATTCCTGATAAAAAAATAGTTTACCGTTTAACTAAGAGTAATTATGGCAAATTATTAAAAGCTGGAGTAAAGATATATGAATATACTCCAGGATTTAATCATGCGAAAAACTTTATCTCAGATGATAAATATGGTGTTGTAGGGACTATAAATGTTGATTATAGAAGTTTATACTTGCATTTTGAGAACGGAGCACTTATAATAGATGATGAAGTTGTTAATAAAATGAAAAATAACTTTTTAGATGATTTAAATGACAGTCACGAAGTAACTTTAGAAGAATATAATAAAAGACCTAAGATTATTAGATTATTAGAGTTTATATTAAGAGTTATTTCACCAATATTATAAAAATATGTTATAATATATAAAAATAAATATAAAAATTTATATAAATTTTATTTAAAATTATAAAATTATAAAATATAGAAAGGAAAAAACTATGCTTATTCATTTAACAAAAGAAAATTTTGATGAGGTTGTTAATAATAACCCGATTGTTTTGATTGACTTTTTTGCTACTTGGTGTGGTCCTTGTAAGATGCTAGCTCCTGTGATTGAAGAATTAGCGAATGAAGATATTCCTAACGTTGTAATTTGTAAAGTGGATGTTGACGAAGAAAGAGAACTAGCTAATAAATTTGGTATTACATCTATTCCTACATTATTTGTTATGAAAGATGGAAAAGCTGATAGAAAGGCTATGGGATATAAGACAAAGGATCAATTATTAAAGCTGATTGAATATTAAAATGAATTAAACTAGACTTTTTGTCTAGTTTTTATTTGTTAAAGTTAGGAAATATTCATTTAGATAATAAATAAAAAATTCATTTTAAATTTTAAAAATCAAAAGTTTTTCTTTCGTTTCTTTACTTTTTTGTTAATTTTAGATATAATATTGTAGTGTATAAAATATAGAGGAGTGTTATAAGTATGATTAAAATATATAACTCACTAACAAATAAATTAGAAGAGTTTAAACCTATTAAAGAAGGGGAAATCTCAATGTATGTATGTGGACCTACTGTTTATAGTACTATCCACATTGGTAACTCTCGTCCTGTTATCTTTTTTGATACAGTGGCAAGATTTTTTACTTATTTAGGCTACAATGTGAAGTTTGTTTCAAATTTCACAGATATAGATGATAAAATTATTAAAAAGGCTTTACAAGAAGGTGTAGACGAAAAGGTTATTAGTGAAAGATATATAGAAGATATTTCTAATATATACAAAAAACTTAATTGCTTACCTCACTTTAAAAATCCAAAAGTTACAGAAAATATGGAAAATATTATTAAATTCATTAATGAAATGATTGAAATTGGTGGAGCGTATGTGGCTGATGGTGATGTTTATTTTGATGTCTTAAAGATTAAAGAATATGGTGTTTTAAGTGGACAAACAGTTGAAAATCTTCTTAATGGTGTAAGAATTGAAAATAACGATAAAAAGCATAATCCAATAGATTTTACATTATGGAAAAAAACTGATGCTGGTATCAAATGGGATTCTCCATTTGGTGAAGGAAGACCAGGATGGCATACTGAATGTGTAGTAATGATTGATGATATTTTCAAAGGTCCAATTGATATCCATGGTGGAGGAAATGATTTAAAATTCCCTCATCATGATAATGAAATAGCTCAATCTTTATGCTTGCATAATCATAAAATCGCTAATTATTGGATTCATAATGGTAGAATTGATTTGAATGGTGATAAAATGAGTAAATCAACTGGCAATGTATTATGGGTTAATGATTTACTTGAAAGAGTGCCATATCAAGTTTATCGTTTGATGATGTTGAATGTTCCTTATCGTCAATTGTTGAATTTTAAAGAAGATTTATTTGTTCAATCAACAAATGATTATGAAAAGATTAAAAGAGCTTATATTAGTTTATATCGCAAACTAGAATTAGTTGATGCAATAGATTTTGATTGTGAAGTTGTTAAGGAAGAAATTGTAAATGTGAAAAATGAATTCATTAAGAGTATGAAAAATGATTTTAATACCGCAAATGCAATAACTTCAATTTTCTCATTAACAAAACTTGCGAATGTATATATAAGAAACCCTCAAACAAGTAATGAAGATTTAATGCAAGTGCTAAAATGTATGTATGATATGTTGTGGGTACTAGGAATAGAAGTTGAAGTGAAAGCTTTAACGAATGATGAAAAAGAATTAGTTAAAAACTGGAACCAAGCTAAAAAGGAAAAGAACTTTGAACTTGCAGATAAGTTAAGACAAGAAATTATTGATAAGAATATAGTATTATAAATATTGATTGAAATATATAACATTAAATAAATATGGATGTAAACAATAATACAATTAGTAAAATAAACAAAAATGTGAATAATATTAATAGTGATATATTAAATGGTTCTGATTTAGCATATGTTGGGGATGCATATTATGAATTGTTTGTAAGAACATATTTACTTTCTAAGGGAATTACAAAACCCCAAATATTACATAAAATGTGCACAAAATATGTAAGAGCGGAAACTCATGCAAAAATCATAAAGAATATTATGGATACACTAACTGAAGATGAAATTAATGCATATCATCGTGGAAGAAACTATAACTATAGACATCGTTCTAAAGGCTCAAAATTAGCCGATTATTTGCTTAGTTCTGGATTTGAAGCGGTGATAGGATATTTATTCTTGTCAGGTAAAAAAGAGAGACTAGATGAAATATTGGATTTATCAATTTCTATAATTGAATCCGAGTAGACAAAGATATACTAATATATAGTTTTATAAATAAATAAGCTTAATAATAAAAATAAACTCAAAATATAAATTTAGAAAGGAATAGCCTAGACAATATTATTTATATAGTTTATAGGTTAAAAATAAAATATGGCAAGAAATTATCAATATATCTATGGGCGAAATACTGTTGTTGAGGCTATCAAAAATAACCGATCTATTTCCAAGATATTTATCCAAAGTAGTGAAAATAGTGAAAAAGCAAAAAATGGAATATCTAAAGAAAAAAATAGTGTATCTAGAGAAATAGAAAATTTAGTTTCTAAAAGAGGGAATATTTCTATTCAATATTTAAATAAGCAAGAATTCAATAACCTAAGTTTAAAATTTTTGAAAGAAAATTGTAATCATCAAGGGGTAATAGCAGAAGTATTTGAATACAATTATTATCAACTTGACGATTTGGTTTCAAATAATGAGAATTCGTTGATTGTGGCGTTAGATGGATTAGAAGATCCTCATAATCTTGGTGCTATAGTTAGAACTTCTGAGATAAGTGGAGTAGATGGAATTATAATTCCGAAAAATCGTTCTGTTCAAGTTAATTCAACAGTTAGTAAAGTTTCTACTGGAGCAATCGAATATGTAAAAGTTGCACAAGTTACTAATATTAGACAAGCATTAAAAGAATTAAAAGCAGAAGGATATTGGATTGTTGGGGCGGAATACACTAATCAAAGTATTGATTTTTGGAAAGCTGATTTGAAGAGAAAACTATGTGTAGTGATAGGCTCTGAAGGCAAAGGGATATCAAGAATAGTGAGAGAAGAATGTGACTATTTAGTGAAAATTCCTATGTGGGGGAAAATTAATTCTCTTAATGCTTCAGTAAGTGCTGCACTTATAATTTACGAAGCTCGTCGCCAACAAAATAATTAAACATAAGTATAAATATAAGAATAAGTATAGGTATAAGAATGATAATATATAATGACAATGAGTTATTATATTATTGTTCAGAAAATGACGAATTTGCTTTAAATATATTAATAGAAAAATACAAACCATTGATTGCTGCAAGGCTTAACAAATACAATATTAAAAGAAATAATTATGAGGATTTCTTTCAAGAGTGTTTGATGGTTTTATATAAATGTGTGCAAAGATTTAGACCGGACAGAGATATTACTTTTAATTCATATATTGAAACTTCTATAAATTATTGTATAAGAAATATTTTAAAAAAAGAAAGAGAATATTTCTATAATGTATCGTTAGTAGAAAATGATACATTAGATTTGTGCTTGCCAAAAACTAATAACTATTTAGAAGATGCTGATGAATCAATAAAAAATAAGAACATGGAAAAATACGAGTTTAGTGAATATGAAGTAAAAGTTATTAAATTTCTAAATGATGGTTACGATATAAAAGGAATTGGAGAATCTCTTGATAAAACACCAAAAAGTGTTTATAATGCCATTTCCAGAATAAAAGGTAAAGATCCTAATTTCAACAAAAAAGAAAATAGTTTATTTTCTAATCTTGAATATGATGTATATAGATATTATGTTAAGGGCTTCAAAGCTAAAGAAATAAGTTTGATTTTGGGTTTGAGTATTAATACAGTTTATAATGCATTAAAAAGAATTAAGTTGAAGATTAAATGAAGTTTAAAAAATTTAAAATATAGAAAATATAGAAAACATAATAGAAATGCTAAAAATGCTTTAATTATATAGATCATAATATGAATATATAATATAGATATATAATATTTATGATTATATAACTAAATTAGTAAAATATTCAATTGACAAATTTATGTAAAAGTGATATAATATTAAAAGATTTGGTGAAGATAGATTATGAGAGAAAAAGTTATTTTAGTATGTGAAGAATGCTTATCACGTAATTACACAATTGAAAAAAACAAATTGTCTAATCCAAAAAGATTAGAAATTAAAAAATTCTGTAAAAAGTGTAATAAACATACAACACATAAAGAAACTAAATAAATAAACTAAATAAATCTAAATTCAAATAAGACAGAAGAAATTTAATGATTATTGTGGAGGACAATCATGGCTGTAGAAAAAAAGAAGAGCGTTTTATCATTACTTTCAAAGGAATATAAATATGAAGGTTTACTTTTATTAGTTTTATCTGTAATTACAATTTTATTGGGAGTTATGATCTTAATTGGAGTATCAACTGAAGGTGCTGAAGGTTTAGTAGTTAATGAAAACTTCTATTTCATTGGTGAATATCCATCTGCATTTGCTTGGATTTTAATTGTTTTAGGTGTAGTTGCATTCTTATTAGCAATTTGGCCTTATTACAAACCATCAATTAAAGAAATGAAGAAGATTACATGGCCTTCAAAGAAAACTATGTTAGAAAACACTGTTGCTACTTTAGTATATGTTTTAATCGTAGCTTTATTATTTGTCGGCTATGATGTAGTTTTAAATAAAGTTGTTGAATTATTCCATTGGTTAGCTGGATTAATTAAATAATAATTAATAGAGAGAATGATATGGAAGAAAGAGCTTGGTATGTAGTGCAAACTTCTCCAGGATTTGAAAGTGTAGTAAAGAGAAATCTTGAAAGACGTATCGAATCTATGAAAATGAGTGATAAAGTTTTTAATGTTTTAGTTCCTGAACAAATAGAAATTGAAACAACAAAAAAAGGAGAACGAAAAGAAGTAGTCGTTAAGTCATATCCTGGTTATGTGTTTATAGATATGATAGTTACTGATGAGACATGGTTTATGGTTCGTAATACTCCATCTGTAACTGGTATTCTTGGATCAAGTGGTGGTGGTGAAAAACCTGTACCACTAACTCCAGAAGAAATCCAACCGATTTTAAAATCTTGTGGAATTAGCACTTCAAAAGGATTTAACGGAAAGGTCGGAGATAAAGTAAGAGTTATGTCTGGAAGTTTCGCTAGTCAAGAAGGTAAAGTTAGTTCAATAGATGAACAAAAGAGAATCGTTAAAGTTTTAATAGATGTCTTTGGTGGACAAGCTACATTAGAACTTGGATTTGATGAAGTTGAATTAGATGACTAATTAAATTAAAATAAATAATAAAGCACCTTGATTTTCAGGCTCTGTAAAAAATCCTTGTGATAAATAATTTTAAAAAAATTATTTATGACGATAAATCGTCCCTGTCAAGAATTCTTGTGACGGTTTATTGTCAAGAACTCTTGTGATAAAAAGAGCCCTGTCAAAAATTCTTGTGAT
>JAZNJG010000133.1:0-11196 GCA_045577945.1 Bacilli bacterium
AGTAATTGAAATTATAGCAATTATTGCCATTTTAGTGATTTTAACTATATATATTCCCTATTTTTATATAGCAATATATTTAACAGTTGTTTCAATAATTCTTTATATAATAGCTAGTGATGAAAATCCTGATTATAAAATTCCTTGGATTGTAACTGTTATAGTATTTCCTATAGTTGGTATGATGTTATATTTTATCTTTTCAAAAAGAAAGTTGCCTAACAAGATAATAAATAAGTTAAAAATTATAGATAAGCCATTATTCTGTGAAGAAACAAGTCTGAATATGATTACTTTGAGTAGTGATAATGATTTAATTTGTTCTCAGGCGATGAATCTATGTACATTAAGTAAATCAAATTTATATAGAAATAATGAGCTAAAGTATTATCCTTTAGGCGAAAAAATGTATGAAGATATTATATTTGAACTTAAAAAAGCAAAAAGATTTATATTTTTAGAATATTTTATAATCGAAGAAGGTATTTTTTGGAATAATATATTAGAAATACTAAAAGAAAAAGCATCCGAAGGAGTAGAGATAAAACTTCTATATGACGATATCGGTTGTATGGCAACACTACCAGGAAATTATTATAAGAAGTTAAGAAAACATAATATAAGTGCTTTTCCTTTCTCAAAATTAAGAGGTACAGCTGATGGAGAGTTTAATAATAGAAGTCATAGAAAAATATTAGTAATTGATGGACTTGTAGGATTTACTGGTGGAATAAATATCGCTGATGAATATATTAATGAGAAAGTAAAATTTGGACATTGGAAAGATACAGGACTTAAAATTAAAGGAAATAGTGTGAATGAATTAACAAGATTATTTTTAATAGATTATTATTTAAATGATAAAAAAATAAAAAACTATGAGTTTAATAAATACTATCAAATTCAAACTATAAAAAACGCTAATAATTATGTTATACCTTTTGGTGATGGTCCTAAACCAATATATGATAAAAATGTTGGAAAAATTTCTATAATGAATCTACTTAATCATTCTACAAAATATGTTTATATTACTACTCCGTATTTGATTGTAGATAATGAAATAATGAGATGTATTGAGAATGCAGCTTATAGAGGTGTAGATGTCAAAATAATTATTCCTGGAATACCTGATAAAAAAATCGTGTATGAATTGACTAAGAGTAGTGCAGAAATACTAATAAAATCAAATATTAAAATATACGAATATATACCAGGGTTTGTTCATGCTAAACAATATATTGCAGATGATAAAGTTGGCATTATAGGTACTATAAATCTTGACTATCGTAGTTTAACACATCATTTTGAAAATGGAGTTTGGATATATGATGAGATTTTTATCAAGAAGGTAAAAGAAGATTTTAATGAAACTTTAAAAAAATCAAAATTAATAAATAATGAGACAAAGAAAATTAGTTTATTAAAAAAATTTATAAGAGCATTACTTAAAATGATATCACCATTATTTTAAAGGAGGTAAATACCATGAATGCTATAGAAATAAATGGTTTAACTAAATCTTTTAGGGGTATGTATGCCCTAAACAATTTAAATATGAATGTTCCAGTAGGATCAATATATGGTTTTATCGGAGAAAATGGAAGCGGTAAATCTACAACCGAAAAATTAATATGTGGGTTACTGGTTCCTGATAAAGGAAGCATTAAATTATTTGGCAAAGATTATACCGATCCTGGCGTCAGAGCAAAAGTTGGAGCATTAATAGAAAACGCAGGTTGCTTTCCTGGGTCTAGTGTTTATATGAATTTAAAAATGCAGGCTTTAAACTTGAACCTTACAAATATAGATGAAGAAATAGATAGGGTTCTAGAAATAGTTCGAATGCAAGATTCTAAGTATATAAAATTTAAGCGCTGTTCACTAGGTATGAAGCAAAGAATAGGTATAGCTATGGCGCTTTTAGGTAATCCATCATTACTTATTCTTGATGAACCTATCAATGGATTAGATACTGATGGAATGAAAATAATGAGGGAAATATTAGTTGATATTACGAAAAACTATGGATGTACTGTATTAATTTCTTCACACATCCTAGGCGAACTAGAAAAAATTGCCACTCATTATGGAATAATTAGGCAAGGAAAACTAATTGTTGAACTAAGCGCAAAGGAAATGGAAGAGAGAAGTAAGGTATTTATATCTTTGAAAACTCAAGATATGAAGGGGGCTATAAGTGTTCTGAAGCGAAAATACCAAAAGGTGAAAGAAGATAATGGTCATATCAGGGTTTATGATGAAGAAAATGTAGAAGAATTAGTAAAATATTTAATAGTTAATAATCATATTGTAAATCAAATAAAGAAGAATAAAGTGGGTTTAGAAGAATACTATATAGAAATTATGTCTAATAAGGAGGAGTATTAATATGAATAATTATTTAGAATTTAAAAGTCCTTCTATAATTGATAGAATCAAAAGCATGTTAAAAGTGGATTTTTATCGATTATTTAATACTCCTTTATATTATATATTTCTAGGTATTGCAGCGATAATTCCAGCATTGGTAGCAATGGGAATGTCAAAAACTGATCCTATTACAGGTCAAATTGTCGGTACAACATTGGAAAATATATGGATTATGGTGGCTTCTGAAGAGCCTTTATATGTTGTAAGTACCATAGCTGAATATGCAAATATGAATATGGTATTTATTTTTGGCGGAATTATGGTATCAATCTTTATTGGGCACGATTATAAAAGCGGTTATGTTAAGCAATTATTTACAACTCATGCAAAAAAACAAGATTATATGATAAGCAAATCTATAACATGCGCATTTGCTATGGCTTGTATGTGTATAACATATCTAATAGGAACTATTGCATCTGGTATATTTAATCAAATTTCTTTTGAAATTAATATTGGATCATTAATTTTAGCCTTACTAGGTAAAATTATAATGAGTTTAGGATGGGCTAGTTTGTACACATTTTTGAATATTATATTTAGAAGATATTTTGGTGTTTCTATAACTTCAAGTTTCTTCTTTGGTACAGGAATACTAATTATTGGAGCAAGTGCAGTAATTGATAGTTTAAGTATAAATACTTCAATATTAAATATTTTCTTATATGGGTCAAGTGTAAATGCCTGCCTTAGTAGCGATACATTTACATTAATTAGCTGTTTATTAGTTTCTATAATGTGGGCTACTATATATAATTCATTAGGAACATATATACTCAATAAAAGTGATGTTTACTAGGAGGAGAATATGAATGCAATTGAAATAAGATATTTGTGCAAGAATTTCGGTGAAAAACAAGCAGTATCATCTCTTAATATGACAGTTCCTGTTGGCTCAATTTATGGTTTTATTGGAGAAAATGGAAGTGGTAAATCGACTACAGAAAAAATGATTTGTGGACTTATCCATCCAACTAGTGGGTCGATAAAACTCTTTGATAAGGATTTTAGGAATATTGATGTAAGATCAAAAATAAGTTGTCTAATTGAGTCACCAGGGTGCTTCCCTTCTTATAGTGTATGGAATAACCTTATGTTACAAGCAATAAATCTGAATATCCCTAAAGCAGAAGAAGAAGTTAGAAAAGTATTAAAAATAGTAAGGATGGAGGGTTCTGCAGGGAATAAATATAAAAATTGTTCATTAGGTATGAAACAAAGAATTGGAATCGCTATGGCCCTTTTAGGAGAACCAGAATTATTGGTTTTGGATGAACCAATAAATGGGTTAGATATTGATGGTATGAGAATTATGAGAGAAATCATAGTAGAATTATCTAATCAAGGAAAAACTATTTTAATTTCGTCTCACATTTTAGGTGAATTAGAAAAAATTGCTACACATTATGGAATAATAAGACATGGTAAAATGATTAAAGAAATTACTTCTGCTGAATTTAAAAAAGAGTGTAGGACTTTTATAGCATTAAAATCAAATAATATTAAAGACACTAAAGGTCTTTTGATGAATAAATATAATAGAGTAGAAATAGATGAAGAAGAATATGTTAGAATATATGATAATGCTACACCAGAGGAAGTAGTAAAGTATCTATATGAAAAGAATATTATAATTACGGAAATTAAAACAGATAGAGTTAGCTTAGAAGAGTATTATAATGATCTAATGAATGAAAAACAATAAAGAAAGAGTTAGTAAATATTATGAATAAAGTTTTTGAAAAATTTGACTTTAAAAAGCGCTTAACAAGTATGTTAAAATTAGATTTAAGAAGATTATTCACATCAAATTTCTTTTATATAATTTTAGGAAGTTCCTTAATAATCCCTATATTAATTTTAATAATGACAAAAATGATGGAGGGTAGTCCAATAAATGATCAATATGGAAATCCAGTATTAGATGAGTTTGGAAATCCAATATTGATGGAAGGCTTTAAAAATGTATGGCAAATGCTAGGTTCAGTAAACGGGGATAATTCATCAATGAAAATGGACTTAGTTAGTATGTGTAATATAAATATGATGTATTTTGGCGTAGGAATATTAATTAGCATGTTTATTTCTCAAGAATTTAGAAGTGGTTATGTAAAAAATCTATTTTGTATGCGTTCTGGTAAAGGAGATTACGTCATTTCTAAAACTATAATTGGATCAATTGGTGGAATACTAATATTTATATTGTTTTTGGTAGGGTCAATACTAGGTGGATTGATTTCTGGAATTTCATTTGAAATGGTGGACTTTAATATATCTAATATTATAATGTGCTTTCTTTCAAAATTAGGATTAGTACTAGTCTTTGTTTCTGTATTTGTCTTAATGAGTATTGTGGGTAAGGAAAAATTATGGTTATCAATGATATCTGGGCTAGGTGTAAGTATGCTTTTATTCATGATGCTTTCTATTATTAGTCCCTTGAATTCTACAATAATGAATGTGTTATTAAGTGTAATAGGTGGAATTATTTTCTCTTATTTCATGGGATTAATAAGTAATTTAATACTTAAAAGAACAAATTTAATATAAAATAAAAATAGCATTGGCAATTTGATACCAATGCTATTTTAATTAGATAATTTATTTACTTTTCTTTATTGCAAATGGAATAAAGATAAATGATAATGCACAATTTATAAAATTAATAATCGCAGTTAAAACTAATGAAGGCGTAGCTAATAAAAAATTTAAACCCCATAATAACCCACTAATTCCCTGCGAAATCTTAATTTTTATGATTGAATTAGAGACTAAAACAACTATAGAAAATTGCACAGTTGCGATTACTCCTAAATAACCATTTAATGGACCGTACCATGGTGAACCTTCAGGTTTTGTTATTATATTAACAAATACTCCAAAAACAAAAGAAGCAATTATTAAAATAATATTAATTGTTTTTCCATTTTTATTTTTAATTATAGTATAATTTCTAATTAAGCAAACAATTTCTTGAACTATGCTTGCAAATAAATTACTAATTGCTTCAGAAATAATTAGGCAAAAGTGAGCAAATGATTGTATAAATACAATCTGTTTTTTATTTTTTAAAATTGAAGTTATTATAAATATTAGCGCTCCTATGGTACCGAATATATTACCTATCAAAACAACATTTTGAAACATATGTTTTCTCCTTAATGCCTATATATTTTATCTTAAATCAAATAATAATTCAATATAAATTTTTTGTTATTTTAATAAATAAATATTATTAGTTTAATGAATAATATTAGATATTTCGTTAAAAATATAATAAAGAATAAAGGAGGATAAAAAAGTAAAATGGTAAAGATAAAAAAAATATTTATATATTTATTGATTGCATTATCAATAACAATATTTGGAGCTTGTGGTAAAGACAATGATGGTAAAACAATCACCTTAAATTATTCCGGAACCCCATCAGATAAAAACTTTAATATGAGTCTATTTGAATCTTTTAAGGATGAAAGAAAAAAACTTGGTGATAAAAATACATATGTTATCAATTATTTAGAAATTGGTCCAGATAAAATAGATTCTACAGTACTAGACTGGGGTGCAGAAAATGCACCAGATGTTTATGAAGCTTCATCTGATAAGATAGGAATATTATATCAAAAAGGTGCTTTAGCCAAGTTAGGTTCAAAATATTCAGAATATATTGAAACATATATGAAAGGCTTTGGGGAAACTTTAGTATATATGAATAATGGATATTATGGTTATCCTTATACAGGTGATAATACCTATTATTTACAATATGATAAGTCTGTTTTTACTGAAGAAGATGTAAAATCTATGGAAAAACTATTAGATAAAGCATATGAAAAAGGATATAAAGTTGCTTATAAGCTTCAAGAACCATTTTGGAGTGCAGCTGTTTTCTTTACATTTGGGGCTGATTATAAAACTCAATATGATGAAGACGGTAATGTTGTAGAAATTTCTGCTGATTTTAATAGTGATAAAGGCTTAAAGGCTGCAAAGGCATTATATCAAATAATTAAACACCCTGCTTGGATTAATAGTTCTGGAGCTCCAGCACCAGAGTCGAAAATTAAAGCAACAATATCTGGAACATGGGATATCTCTGCTTTAAAAGAATTTTTTAAAGAAAACTATGGATGTGCGGTTATGCCAACAATAACTATGGAAGGAGATACCAAAAATTTAGGTTGTTTTGTTGGGGGGAAGTTCTTTGGAGTAAATCCACAAGTATCTAAAGGTGACACAGAAAGATTGCAAGCTGCTCATGAATTAGCAATGTATTTATCAGGTGAAAAAGCACAAACTGAACGATACGAAAAGTATGGAATAGGCCCTTGTCACTCAGAATCAATGAAAAATCCATCAATGGCAAGTAACCCTAATATGATAGTTCTAAATGAACAAAGTAAGTTTGGACATCCACAAGACGCTGTTCCCGCAAACTTTTGGGTAGCAACTGAGAAGTTTATTGCGGGAATAATAGATGGATCTGTTACGCTTAATAATATGCAAGAAGCTATAAATACATTAAATAATTCAATTGTTAATTCTGGTAAAGAAGAAAATAAAAATAATGAAAATGAAAGATGAGCAAATTAATTATTAATAAGGTGACGATACAGAAGTCGTCACTTTTTATAAGAAAGGTGAAGTTATGAACTCATTAAGCACGATACAATTTTTATCTCTACCTTTATATAAAAGACTTATATATAGAATAATAAATTTTCTATTGTTAATACCTAAATTTATACTTAAATTATTTACAAATAAAATACCAAATATAATTCTTAGCATATATAAAAAAATAAAAGAGACATTAAATAAAATATATATTTTCTTTGTGGAAGGAGATGTTAAGACTAAGATTTCATTCTTAATTATGGGTTTTGGTTTATTATTCAGGAAATCTATTTTAAGAGGAATATTATATTTGTTATTTCAACTAGTATTTATTATTTATATGCTAACTATCGGAATTGAGTCATTAAATAAAATAGGTAGCTTTGGTTACATAGCACAGACAAGCTATTATGATGAACTAGTAGGTTTGCCAATAACACTATATCAAGATGATAGTTTTATGATACTTTTGAATACAATAATATTTAGTTTATTTATATTAATAGGAATAATATTATGGTATAACCAAATAAAAGATAGTTTTAAATTACAGAACTTAAATAGAATTGGAAAGACTATAAAGGATAAAGAAATAGTCAAAAGCTTAGTGGGAAAAAATTACCACATTACAATGTTATCTCTTCCAACAATAGGATTAATTATTTTTACAATCATACCATTAATATTTATGATTTTAGTGGGTTTTACAAATTATTCTTCAAAATTTCAACAGCCTAAGGAGCTATTTGATTGGGTTGGAACTTACAACTTTCAAAAATTGTTTGGATTAACTGGTGGTTCACAATCTAATGAATTTGCTTATGTTTTCGGGCAAATACTGATATGGACTTTAATATGGGCAGTGTTTGCAACATTCACAAATTATTTTTTGGGTATGATTATTGCAATATTAATAAATAAAAAGGGTATAAGACTTAAGAAGTTATGGAGAACAATTCTTATTACAACAATTGCGGTGCCGCAATTTATCTCTCTTTTATTTATGTCAAAGTTTTTAAGCACAAATGATGGAGCTCTAAATCAAATATTATTAAATTTGGGAATAATAAAGGAAAGTATTAAATTTTTAGAAGATGGATTAATAGCAAAGATTACAGTCATTGTTGTTAATATGTGGGTGGGAATTCCATATACAATGTTAATGTGCTCAGGGATATTAATGAATATTCCAAGTGATTTATATGAATCAGCTAAAATCGATGGTGCTAATCCGATAAAAATGTATATGAAAATAACTCTTCCTTACATGTTCTATATTACTGGACCTTATTTAATTTCAACCTTTGTAAGTAACATTAATAACTTTAACGTTATATATTTATTAACAGGAGGAAACCCACAGTTTACTAATATAAAAGGAGTATTAATACAAAGTGAATTATTTAATGCTGGTCAAACAGATTTATTAATAACTTGGCTTTATAAAATGTGTATGACACAAGTAGAAAAGGATTATGGAGTTGCATCGGTTATAGGAATATTTGTCTTTGTTATTGTAGCTACATTTTCTTTAATAATGTACAGTAAAACGAATGCAGTAAAAAATGAAGGAGATTTTCAATAATGAAAAAATATATACATTTTAAACCAATAATTCCGAAAGATATTTTCTCAAAAAAAAATAAAATGACTATTAAAACAAAAGATAAGGTAAAAAAATCAGCTATTTATATAGTTTTGATTATTGTTTCTATTATTTGGATATTACCTTTTATTTATTTGTTAATACAATCGTTTGCTAAAAATTATTCTCCTTCAGTGATTATCCCAAAGGAATGGACTTTTGATAATTACAGAGCCTTATTTGATACAAATTTTGTAATGCGTTTTAATAATAAAGAAATAGTATTTGCTGAGGTTTATCCTTTTGGTAGATGGTTTTTAAATACATTAGGCATTGCCATAATAGTTTCAATTTTTCAAACATTGCTCACACTAATGACATCATATGCATTCTCCAGACTTAATTTTTCTTTTAGAAAAAAATATATGAAACTTATATTAATAATAGGGATGTTCCCGAGTTTTTTAGGAATAATAATAACTTTTTATATTTTAAAGCAGATAGGTCTTACTAATGGAATTCCTGGTTTGTTTGGGTTAATATTAATTTATATCAGTAATGCTGTTATGAATTACTATGTCTCAAAAGGATTTTTCGATACAATTTCCAAATCACTAGATGAGGCTGCAATGCTTGATGGAGCAAATAAAAATACAATATTTTGGAAGATTATTTTGCCTTTGTCAAAACCTATAATCGTTTATACGGTTTTATTAGCTTTTATTGCTCCGTGGGGAGAGTATATGTTTGCATCGGTTATTTCATCGGGTGATTCAAAAATATTTAATGTGGCAGTTGGATTGCAACAACTTTTAACCAAAGAGTCAGGTGTTAGCGGTTTTCCTATTTTTTGCGCAGCAGGGGTTATAGTGTCAATTCCTATTGTGACTTTGTTTTTCTTCCTTCAAAATTATTATGTTGAGGGAGTTACTGGTGGAGCTGTTAAAGGATAATGATAATAAAAAAAGAATTTAAATATTTATGCGAGGAAGAATATGGCAGGATTAAGATTAGAACATATTTATAAAGTATATCCAAATGGTACAAAAGCTGTATCTGATTTTACTATGGATATTAAAGATAAAGAGTTTATTGTATTTGTTGGACCATCAGGATGCGGGAAGTCAACTACTTTAAGAATGATAGCAGGTTTAGAAGAAATAAGCACTGGGGAACTTTATATTGATGACAATATAGTAAATGAAGTAGAACCAAAAGACAGGGATATCGCAATGGTATTTCAAAATTATGCATTATATCCTCATATGAGTGTATATGAAAATATTGCTTTTGGATTGAAGTTAAGGCATGTTCCTAATGAGGAAATTCATAAAAAAGTGTTATGGGCTGCAAAAGTATTAGATTTAACTGAATACTTAGATCGAAAACCAAAACAAATGTCAGGTGGACAAAGACAAAGGGTGTCACTTGGAAGAGCAATCATTAGAAATCCTAAAGTAATGCTATTAGATGAACCTTTATCAAATCTTGATGCTAAACTTCGTTCTCAAATGCGAAATGAAATTGCAAAACTTCATGAACAATTACAGACTACTTTTATCTATGTAACTCATGATCAGGTTGAAGCAATGACACTAGGAACAAGAGTTGTAGTAATGAAACTCGGGAAAATAATGCAAATTGATACTCCAAAAAATCTATACGATTATCCTGATAATATGTTTGTGGCAGGATTTATTGGTACCCCACAAATGAATTTTTTTGATGTTAAACTGCAGAGAAATAAGAAATATGACATCATTAAATTTAATTATAATTCAAATACTTTTAGAGTGAATAAAAATATTTTATCAAAAGTTGCACCAAAATATTTCAATCTAGAAGTTGATGTTGTAATTGGAATTAGGAGTGAAGATTTATCACTAGATCCCAATATTATTAGCAAGTCTGATTATTTAATCAACATTAAAATATCCCATTTTGAAGAATTAGGAAATGAAACAATTATATACGCCGAGTTATTCAATGAATTTAACTTTGAGTCAAATGACAAACGTAAACTAATTGCAATAAAAGGTTCATCAACATATGATTTAAAAAGAGGGGACATTACACAAGTAGCAATAAATATAGACAAAATACATATATTCGATAAAGAGACAGAGCAAAAGATAAATCCAATTGTTCCAAAGTATAATTACATTAAAGGTAGAGTAGTCAATAACTATCTATATTTTTCAAATATGTCGTTTGAGATCCCCAAAACTATAAATCTTAATAATGGTGAATATGATGTTGTAATACCTGTGGAAAGTTTAATATTAAATAATGAAACAGGGCAAAAGATAAACACAAAAAATGTAAATATAAAATATATAAATAATAAATCTAATATATTAGAAATAGAGATAAATAATGAAATCATCTATGGATGTACAGATTTGAATTCATTTGATGATAAGAATATTTTATATGTAAAAATTGATTATACCAAAATAGAATTTTATAAAAACAATGAACTTATAATTAAGTCATTAAATGAATATGATAAAATAGATGCTGTTTTCTTAAACTATATTTCAGCAAAAGAGTATATTAAC
>JAZNJG010000134.1:0-3395 GCA_045577945.1 Bacilli bacterium
AATAGATAAGGATTCAAGAATGTTATGAATCAATTCGAAAAAATATTAGAATTAGTTAGTAAATATTGCAACAAAGCTGGTCATGATATTGATCATATTATTAGAGTTTATAATCTTAGCATGGAGCTATATAATAATGAATCGAAATTACAAGCAATTAATAAAGAAGCTATTGAATTAGCATCTTTATTACATGATGTAGATGATTATAAATTTAGTTCAAAAGAAGAAGCAGAATCGTTATTAAAGACTAAAATAATTCTTGATACTCTAAATATAGATAAAGATATAAGTGAAAAAGTGATAAATATTATTAAATCAATGGGATATAGTAATAGACTTAATGGCATCTATCCAAAAACGATTGAAGGTATGATTGTTTCTGATGCTGATATGTGTGACTCTATTGGTGTAAATGGAATTATAAGAACAATTGAATATGCGGTTTATAAGAATAATAAAATATTTGATAGATATGTTTTTCCAAAAATAAATCAAACAAGTGATGAGTATAAAAATTATAAAACTACTGCTATTAATCACTTTTTTGAAAAACTACTAAAACTGAAGAATTTAATGCTTACTGATTCTGGAAGAAAAGTAGCATTAAATAGACACAATGTAATGGTAGAGTTTTTAAGGAATTATTTCATAGAAAATAATGAAGAGTCTTGGTTAGAATACTTAAATAATTATTTAAAAGATTTATAATATAACAAAGAGGTAAATGGATATGTTTAATGCAAAGAAAACAAAAGAAAACTTAATTAATTGGATTAAAGAATGGTTTAGTAAGAATGGAAATTCTGATACTAAAGCGATTTTAGGAATTTCTGGCGGAAAAGATAGTACAATATGTGCTGCTTTACTAGTTGAAGCATTAGGTAAAGATAGAGTATACGGCGTTTTAATGCCTAATAATGTTCAATCTGACATTGAAGATTCTCTTACTGTAGTTAATCATTTAGGCATTGAATATTCTATTATAAATATAGGTGAAACCTACAACGCATTATCAAAAGAGATTTCAGATAAACTTTCATTAGAAAACTTATCACATCAATATAAGACTAATACACCTGCCCGTTTAAGAATGGTAACATTATATGGTGTGGGGGCAATAATTGGTAATACGAGAGTATGCAACACTGGTAATATGTCTGAATTAATGGTTGGTTATACTACACTATATGGAGATTTAGCTGGAGATTTTGCAATGTTTAATCATCTAACAAAATCTGAAGTTGTAGAGATTGGTCAGTTATGTGATATTCCAGAATATTTAGTTCGCAAAGCTCCTGGAGATGGAATGAGTGGAAAAACTGATGAAGATAGTTATGGTTTCACATATGATGAATTGGATGCATATATTAGAGAGAATAAGCAAGGTCCAAATTATGAAGTAATAAAAAATAAGATTAAAGCTAACACTTTTAAACATCATATTTTAAATATTCCATCTTTTACTAATGTGGTGATTGAATAATGAAAATAGCTATTTTTGGAGGATCATTTGATCCAATGCACTATGGACATGTTGATATCGTTAGAAACTTGCTAGGAAAATATGATAAAGTAATCGTTACCCCTACAAATGTTTCTTATTATAAAAAAAACACTGCAATGTTCACATTTAACCAAAGAATTGAAATGTGTAAATTAATGCTAGAAAAAGAATTTGGTGAAAAAATTATTGTTAGCGATATAGAAAAAGATATCAGAGAAGATGAAGGTTTCTCCCATATTCTTTTAAAATTAAAGAAATTATTTCCTAATGATGAATTGTATACTGTTATTGGAAGTGATTCTTATAATTATATTTATAAATGGAGAAATTACCAAGATATTATTACAAACTCAAAGCTTGTAGTGATAACTAGACCTGGATATGAAATTAGTAACAAATTAAATATTCCTTATGATAAAATAGAGTTATCTAATGATATATCCTCAACAAAAATTAGGAATAAAATTATTGAATTAATAATTACTAGTAAAATCAATAAAATAGATTAATAAAATTTAGTGGAGGATAAGATGTCAATTGAAAAAGTAAGAAAACATTTTGAAACTTTAGGGATTGCAGATAAAATTTTGGAATTTGATACATCTAGTGCTACAGTAGAACTTGCCGCAATGGTACTAGGATGTGAACCAAAACATATAGCCAAAACCATGGGATTCCTTGTAGGAGACAAAGCTATTCTAATATGTACTGCTGGAGATGCAAAAGTAGATAATCATAAGTTTAAAGAAAAGTTTCATACAAAGTTAAAAATGGTTCCATTTGATGAAATAGAAAACTATGTAGGTCATAAGGCTGGAGGAGTTTGTCCTTTTGCTATTAATGACGGAGTTAATGTATATTTAGATGTCTCTCTAAAGAGATTTAAAATTGTTTATCCTGCTGCGGGAAGTGATAATAGTGCAGTAAGATTTACAATTGATGAACTTGAAAAATATTCAAATGCTATTGAGTGGATAGATGTTTGTAAAAACTGGGAATAATATATATTAATAATAGGAGAGAATTATATGATAGTAATGTATCATAAAATATGAAATTTTTGAATATGGCATGAAGCTATATGGTTTCAATACATGTAATAAGTTAAATAGTTATCCAATTCTACTTTATGGTAAAGATATGGATATTTAAAATAATAAAATAAGGAGATGAATATATGAAAAATAAATTAAAAAAGGTTTTATTTGCTTTTATTTTATCATTATCTCTTTTGACTTTCATAGGTTGTGGAGATGATATAGATGCTGAAACACCTTATGAGTTTTTTGAGGAGTTAAACAATAAAGAAGTAAAGCCTGATGATGAATCTAAAATGAACATTTATGCTGAAAAACTATTGATTGAAACTGAAAGTGTAAAAATGGATTTTAGTAAGTCTGAAGCAGAACTAGTTACAAAGGGAGAAGATGTTACAGGAAAATTCTATCTTGCTGGAAAAACTAATGAAAGAGGATTGGATAATTACGGAGAAATCAGTGGTGAATATGTTAATGGTCAATTATTCTATACAAGATATGTAGAAGATATTTTAGGAAATAATAAATATGTATCTGAACACGAGATTTCTAAACAAGATTTATTATCTAATTTAGATTTTGGAAATTTGCAATTAGTCGAGGAAGATTTGTATGATAAGATTTTAAATATTGTTAATAAATTGACTAGCGAAGTGCAAACTAGCACATTTGTGAAGGAAACTTATAATAATATCTTTAATCTAGAAGAAACTAGAAAGCAATATATTATAACTTTAAACTACGATGGCATTAAGACATATATTGATGGTTTACTAAATAAAACTCTTAATGAACATTTATTAAAATTATTAGATAAAGAATCTATTGATTACGATAAACTAATTGATGAT
>JAZNJG010000135.1:0-1765 GCA_045577945.1 Bacilli bacterium
AATTAACGCCTTAGGAGAGTACATAACACTTGGTAATATTAGTAATAACTAATCAAACCATGGCTCGCTGAGTAAGGAATAGAACTTATACAAAGTAAAATTACAAGTTTTATAGAGTTTTATAGGTTTCTAGAAACGGAAATATTAGATACTATATTATGGTATCCTTATTTCCTTGTTTTTTATTTTTTATTAGATTTTTTTACAGAATAACATATTATCTAACTTTAAAACTTTTTTTATTTATCTAGTTTTATAAGTAATATTTATTGCAAGCAAATATTATTAGATTTTAATGTCATAGTTATTTATAATTAGTTTAGAGAGGTGAAATAATGTTAAAAGTACAGTTTCTAATAAGAAAGGTTATTTTATTTGTGAAACTATCCGGTGAGCTTGATCAAAGTTCAGTTGAAAAACTAAGAGTTAGAGTAAGTGAATTAGTAAGTAATTATAATATTGTTTATATTGTTATTAATTGCAAAGAATTAACTTTCATGGATAGTTCAGGTATTGGATTTATTATAGGGAGATTTAATCAATTAAAAGATGTTAATGGTAAAATAATAATGTGTGAATTAAATCAATTAATCAATAGAATTGTAAATGTATCAGGTCTTTCTAGAATTGTAACAATTAAAAAAACTGAAGAAGAAGCTAGTTTATATGTGGAGGGATTATATGAAAAAGTTTATAAAATGCGAATTCAATTCTGATTTAAAGAATGTTATTGTTTCTAGAGGAATTATATCTAGTTTTTTTATGGATGAAGATATTGATATAACAATTGTTAATGAGGTTAAAACAATTGTAAGCGAAGCAGTTACAAATGCTATTATTCATGGATACAAAGAAAAAAATGGGGTTGTTCTATTAGAACTACAATATGAAAACAAAAAGTTAGAAGTGTTAGTAGAAGATAAAGGCTGTGGAATAGAAAATATTGCTAAAGCAAGAGAACCACTATATACAACTCAAAATGAAAACGAAAGAGCAGGGCTTGGTTTTACTATAATGGAAATATTTTCAGATAATATGGAGGTCAAATCAAAAGTAAATGAAGGAACTTGTGTTAAACTCACAAAACTTATTGCTTAGACTCTATGGAGGTAACGGCTTAATTAAAAAAATAAATTATAAGCTTAAGATACATAAATATTATATTAATAAACTATTTAATGATAATACATATTTAGTAGATGGTTTAATAAAAAAAATGTATAGTTTATCTGGTATAAAAGAGGATCTAAGACAAGTAGGATTAATGGGCTTATACCAAGCAGCTTTAAAATTTGATAGGAGTAAAGGGGTAAAATTTACCACATTTGCCACATACTATATTTTAGGAGAAATTAAGAAAGAATTAAGGGAAAATAAATTAATCAAGCTTAATACAGATGTTTATAAAATAAGCAAGTTAATAAAAGAAGGAAGTAATATAAAAGATTTACAAAATATGGGGTTTAGTAAAGATAATATATATTTAGGATTAACTTATGATGATACTTATCTAATCAAAATCGAAGAAAATAAATTAGATTACTTAAATAATAATAGTAAAAGAGAACCTTTTTTCAACAAAATAAAAGATATTTTGCCTAAAGATTTATATAAAATCATTTCTACTGCAACTCACAGGTAAAGGAGTGACGCTATTTCAATTCGCGCTTACTATCGTTCAGAAAATAAAGACTTTACTCTTGCAAAAGGCGATTGCTTAGAGTTGCTTCCAAATATCAATTTTCAATTCGATATGATATTTGCA
>JAZNJG010000136.1:0-3161 GCA_045577945.1 Bacilli bacterium
ATAAATAATGCGTAATGATGCCAGTTTATGTGATTTTGGACTGACAAGCCTTTTTACGCTCTTTTTTATAATCAAGTTATAAATATTATTTTTATAAAAATTTTTTTATATTTTACTTGATTATTTATGTTTATTATATCATAAAATATTATAAAGCTATTATTAAAAATTACATTCTTCAGATATATTTTTTATATCATAAATATTTTTGTAAAAAACTCCTTGCTTTTTTTTGTTTTTTCTAGTATAATAATAGGGCATACTTATACAGGGGTATAGTTCAATGGTAGAGCAGCGGTCTCCAAAACCGTAGATGAGGGTTCGAATCCTTCTACCCCTGCCAAAACTTGGCGAATGTGGTGAAGCGGTTAACACACCGGATTGTGGCTCCGGCATTCGTGGGTTCGAACCCCATCATTCGCCCCATTAGAATGTGTCTATAAGTCATTAATATGAATCATAGATTCATAATACTTGTAGTTCAAATATAGAGGTTAAAACCTTTTAGGTTTACCTAATTAAAAGATTTTGTTCCATATTTGGAGCAATTTTTTTATTTTCAAAGTTCCTTAAGATTTCGCAACTAACTGGTGCGGTAAATCAAGATATATCAGTTGATAATTCATCAAGAATGATATATAATATTAGTGTAAAAAGACCTTAAACAATGAAAGGAGTTGATTATTATGAATAATATGTTTTATAATAAATTAGAAGTAATCATTACCTTTCAGGTATTAACCTTTCTAGGTATGGATAGATAATATCCAGTAGCGAGCATATAGAAACTATAAGCACTTCTAGTTTATTAGAGGTGCTTTTTTTGTTGCTACAAGAAAGGAGGTAAGATAAAAATGAAAAATATCATATTTAAAAGAAAAGAGGTATTTGACTATTAGTTTTGGTACTAATTTAAGGACTTTAAGAGAAAAGAGAAATTTATCTCAAGAAGGCCTTGCAAGAAAATTACAAATTTCTAGACAGTCAATATCAAAGTGGGAACAAGGTATAAGTTATCCTAGTATTTTATATCTTCTTCCACTTACTAAAATACTTGATTGTACATTTGAAGAATTATTGAAAGATTTAAATTAAGAAAGTAGGTGTTAATGATGAATGGTTTTAAAGTATATAAAACAATCCATTTTCCAGATGAATGGGCAGAACAAATTACATTAATGCATCAGAAACAATGGAACACAAATAAAGGCTCATATATGTATTATAATGTGCGTCATATGAATCTCGATGCTAAACATAATTTCTATATTTTAGGAATATTAAATGATAAGGTCATCGCAAGTTGTTTTGTTTCATCATATTCAAACTATGAACTAGATGAGCCTATAGAAAAGAATGATGAATATTTAATATCATCTTTAATTGTTGATAAAGACTATCAAAAACAAGGATATGGTACTAGTTTTATTAAAAGTGTTATTACTATTTTGAAAGAAGAAAATGTTATAAAGGTAGCTGCATTTGCATGTGATAATAGTAAAAGATTATTTGAAAAGTTAGGATTTGTTAAAGATGAAAGCATAACATCGTTCGGTAGTACTTATCCTGGAGATGATAATGATGTTTATTATGAACTAAATCTTGAAAGTAACTTTTATTTATCAAAACTAAATAAAGATAATGTTAGATTTGTATCAATATCAATGAATAATGAATTTTATAAACATTATAAATGTCGAGAAGATGATAAAGAACCATATCTTTTATTACCTAGTGTAACTAAATATGAAAATACAATAATGTCATATGCAACAAAAGAAAATGCGTTAGTAAAAATAGTTAGATGTGGTAAAATGGCTGTAGGATATGCTCATATATATTATACTGATTATGATGATGCCGATCCAAAATATAGTGAGCATTCAGTTACTCTAGAATTCTATTTAGATGAAAATTATTTATTCAAAAGTGCTATTTCAAAAATGGTAGATGAAACTATCAACTTTTATAAAGAAAAAAAAGAGAATAACAATTTAAAACATATAAAAGTTTGTTTAAATAAATATACAATTCTAATGAAAAGATATGATTTCTATAAAAAATGTTTATTAGAATTAGGATTTGAACAAAAAGATAAAGAGACGTTCATATTAAAAATTAGATAAAGCATAAAAAACACCATTAGTCCTACTTAAGATTAGTGGTGTTTTCATTTTTTCTTATTTTAATAATTCAATTGTATCTTTAATAATTTTTGCAATTTTATTTTTATCTTTTTCACTTAATTCTTCAAGTAATTTAATAACTTCATTAATTACATCATCATTAATATCTTGTTTAAAATGATTTGTTACAATTTCAAACTCTTTTTCATCACTTACTATTATTACATCTTTACCAAGTAAGTAATCAGTAGGCACATTAAAATAAGTGGATAAGAATTTAATTTGTTCTATATTAGGTTCAGATCTTCCTATTTCCCAACTTGAAATTACATATTGTTTTACATTTAACTTTTTTGCAAGTTCATCTTGGGAAATATTATTTCTTTGTCTTAATCTTTTTAAAGTTTCTCCAAAAGTCATAATTATATCTCCTTATATTAATATTATAACACATAATTTTAAAATATGCAAAATAAACATATTTCTTTACAAATGTATAAAATACTGATATAATATATATGTAAAAATTACATAAGGAGGCTTATAAAAAATGAATTACTATTTGCCAATGATTGAACATTTAGGATTCTATGTCGGTAGGGATATTAATAATTTTACTGAAAAATCCTATGAATTAATTGATAAGATTTATGAAACTATGGAATGCATAAAAGTAGTTGGACGAGATGAGAAAAAAATAATCTATGTTAGATATGAAAGAGGAGATTTTGATTCATATACAAAATTTCATAAATTGAAATTTAAATCTAAAAGAGAATACCAAGAAGAACATGAATATTTTTTGAGTGAATATCATATGGAATATGACTGGATTAAGGTTGAAATATATCGATATGAAGAATATAAAACCATTATTTTTAATAATGATTTAATAATTAGTGTAGATCCAATAGACAGAAGAAAAGGTTTTGAGTTTGATATAAGTGATTTTTTAAAAGATCTATATCGAAAGATACAAGATAGTATTAGTTTAATAATAAATAATACTTATTATCAAAAATTATGTAATGAAAT
>JAZNJG010000137.1:0-13776 GCA_045577945.1 Bacilli bacterium
TTCTTGTATAATATAATTGCTATTATAATACCAAGAAAGGACGGTTATGTTTTATCATATTTGATTTTTATTTTAAAGATACTAATTTTAACTTAAACAAAAAATATTTTGGTATTTTTTAAGTATTTCAATATTATAATGTATTTGGGTTTCAAATATAACTTCATCTATATTTAATTACAATAATTTTTTATATAACGCTTTGATTTCTTCAACAGATGTATCACGAGGATTACCAGGGCGGCATGCGTCAGCATAAGCAGATTCTGCTAAGAAATCTAAATCTTCTTCTTTTACTATATCTTTAAGATCTTGAGGAATGCCTACTTTCTTTGATAACTCTGAAACAGCTTTACATGCAGCTATTCTAGCTTCTTCAATTGACATTTTTTCGGCACCTTCAACTTTCATTGCTATAGCAATATCCCTATACTTTTCACTTGTATATGGAGCATTGTATTCCATTACTGTAGGTAAAATAATTGCATTAGCAACACCATGAGGAGTATCATATAAAGCTCCTAATGGATGAGCCATTGAATGAACTATGCCCAATCCAACATTAGAAAATCCCATCCCCGCAATATATTGACCTAAAGCCATAGCTTCTCTTCCTTCAGGATCGTTATTAACTGCCTTTGGTAATGCTTCAGAAATAATTTCAATTGCTTTTAAATGGAACATATCAGATAATGTCCAAGCTCCTTTAGTAATATATCCTTCAATTGCATGTGTTAGAGCATCCATTCCAGTAGCTGCTGTTAAACCTTTTGGCATAGTTGACATCATATCCGGATCAACCACAGCAACAACAGGAATATCATGTACATCTACACACACCATTTTACGATTCTTTTCTTCATCAGTTATTACATAATTTATAGTAACTTCTGCTGCTGTACCAGCAGTTGTTGGAACAGCAATTATAGGCGAACAAGGATTTTTTGTTGGTGCAACACCTTCTAAACTTCTAACATCAGCAAATTCTGGGTTTGCAATAATAATTCCGATTGCTTTTGCGGTATCTATAGATGATCCACCACCAACTGCTATTAAAGAGTCATTTTCATTATCTTTATATAATTTAACGCCATTTTGAACATTTTGAATGGTTGGATTTGGTTTAATATCAGTATTTAATGTATAATTAACACCTGCTTTATCTAATAGTTTTGTTACTTTTTCAGTGACTTTAAATTTTACTAAATCAGGATCTGAACAAACCATTGGTTTTTTTAAACCTCTAGCTTTTAATTCACTAACAATCATCTCGATAGAACCTTTTCCATGATAAGATGTTTCATTTAATACAAATCTATTTGCCATAATATACCTCCTATAACACTTAATTATTATACATTATTTTTATAAAATTATCAATAAAACATATTAACAATATTAAAAAAAAAGTAACCTCATAATCATGCTTAGATGAATTATGAATTTTACCGAAAATAAAAATCCCATACAAATGTATAGGATTAATATCTTAAATAACAATATTAACAAGTTTATTTGGAACAACAATTACCTTTTTAGGAGTAATACCATTCACAAAACTTTGTACTTTAACGCTTTGTAATGCGGCTGTTTCAACTTGCTCTTTTGTGCAAGAAGGATCAACTTCAATTTTATCTCTAATCTTTCCATTTACTTGGATAATAATTGTAATCTTTTCTTCTTTTAATTTTTCTTCATCATACTCAGGCCACTTAGAATATGCTATAGATTCTGTATGATTTAATACTTGATTATATAATTCTTCAGTAATATGAGGAGCAATAGGATTAAGTAGTTTTAAGAAACCTTCTAAATATTCTAGAGGAATTTTCTTTTCCTTATAACATTCATTTACAAAAATCATCATTTGAGAAATTGCGGTATTGAATCTTAAATTTTCAAAGTCCTCAGTTACTTTCTTAACAGTTTGATGATAAACTTTATCTAAATTAGCGTTTTTATCAGTGATTTCAGCAATTTCACTATATAATCTATAAACTCTTTCTAAGAATCTACGTGGTCCTTCTACACCTGTTGTAGACCAAGGTTTAGTAGCCTCTAAAGGTCCCATAAACATTTCATACATACGTAATGTATCAGCACCATATTCTCTTACTACATCATCAGGATTAATAACATTTCCTTTTGATTTACTCATCTTTTCACCATCTTCTCCTAAAATCATTCCTTGGTTGAATAATTTTTGGAATGGCTCATCATACTTAACAACTCCACAATCATATAATACTTTATGCCAGAAACGTGCATATAGTAAGTGAAGAACAGCATGTTCAGTACCACCAATATATAAATCTACTGGTAACCAATAGTTAATCATTTCTTGTACTTTTGGATCGCTCAAATCTGCATATTCATCTAATTCCACGTTTCTTAATAAATATGCAATATAATACCAACAACTACCTGCCCATTGAGGCATTGTGTTAGATTCTCTATGTCCTTTAACACCGTCTTCTCTAGTGACATAATACCATTTTGTAGCATTAACTAGTGGAGATTCTCCTGTTTTGCTTAATGTAACTCTTTCCATAACAGGAAGTTCTAATGGTAAATCTTCCAATGTTAAACATTCAGTTTTTCCATCATTCCAATATACCATTGGGAATGGTTCACCCCAATATCTTTGACGAGAGAAAATCCAATCTCTTAATTTATAATTAACACTTTTCTTACCTAATCCATTCTCTTCTAAATAGTCAAGCATTTTGTTAATAGCTTCTTCTTTTCCTAAACCATCTAAAAATCCTGAATTGATATGCTCAGCATCACCAGTAAATGCAGATTCTGAAATATCACCATTTAATACAGGAATTATTTCTATGTTATATTTTTTAGCAAACTCATAGTCTCTTTCATCATGAGCAGGTACAGCCATGATAGCACCTGTACCATAACCAGAAAGGACATAATCAGCTATCCAAATTGGAGTTTCTTTTCCGTTTATTGGGTTGATAGCATATGCACCAGTAAATACACCAGTTTTGTCTTTATTTAAGTCAGTTCTGTCTAAATCACTTTTTGCCTTAGCCTTTTCTATATAGTCCATTACTAATTCTTTTTGCTCTTTAGACATTATTTTAGTTACTAGTTCATGCTCAGGAGATAATACACAATATGTTGCTCCATATAAAGTGTCACAACGTGTTGTAAACACCACAAATGATTCATCTGAATCTTTTATTTTAAATGTAACCTCTGCACCAACACTTTTACCAATCCAGTTTTTTTGCATATCCTTAACTGATTGAGGCCAATCTAATTTATCTAAATCTTTTTCTAAACGGTCAGCATATTTAGTTATCTTTAAAACCCATTGTTTCATAGGCTTTTTAACTACTGGGAAACTTCCTCTTTCAGATACCATACGACCATTTTCATTTAAAACTTCTTCATTTGCAAGAACTGTTCCTAATCCTTCACACCAATTCACTTCAATATCTTTAATTTCTGCTAGACCTTTTTCATATAGTTTAGTAAAAATCCATTGAGTCCATTTGTAATACTTTGGATCACAAGTAGCTATTTCACGATTCCAATCATATGACAAACCTAAGCTCTTTAATTGAGTTTTAAATATTTGAATATTTGAATATGTAAAATCTCTTGGGTCTTTCCCAGTACTAATAGCATATTGTTCAGCTGGTAAACCAAACGCATCCCATCCCATTGGGTGCATTACATTGAATCCTTTCATTCTCTTATAACGAGAAATAATGTCTGTAGCAGTATATCCCTCAGGATGTCCTACATGTAAACCTGCTCCACTTGGATATGGAAACATATCTAAAGCGTAAAATTTAGGTTTACCTTCTTCAAATTTTGTATTGAAAGCCTTATTTTCTTGCCAATATTTTTGCCATTTCTTTTCTATTTCAATGTGATTAAAACTCATTTTTCTTTCCTCCCCTGTTAGGATTTTGGTTAATACCAAAACTATATATTAATGTCATAAATAATCCTATATAATATAGTAAATTTGAATTAAAGAATACTGCTAGAATATTACCGACTATTAATGGTGTCATAGCATATATCATTAATTGCCAATGTTTAGAAAATTTGAAATAATTATTTTCCCCAAATCTACCAAAAGCTGTTAAAACTAAACTACCAATTAACATTGTAACAATGGCTTCTGCTAAAGCTTCACTAATTGTCTTTGTGATATAAACGCCTCTATAATCATCTATAATCTTATTTATTAGTCTGTACAGTTGATTATAAAAAATTTTATTATTATTAACTGCTAATGAAAAATCTATTCCTTCAAATTCAGCATAATCAGTATATTTAATAATTAATGATACTTGAAATGGAGTATATAGATATATTCCATCTTTATAAAGAAGTATATTTGTTTTAGATATATTTTCAGTTGGAAGAACAAAAGAACCATCAACTGTAAAATAGAATACCCAATTAGAATAATTTATTATATGATATGACTGATTTAAATTACCAATATCTTGCTTAGTAACTAAATTATTATCTATTATTTCATATGGGACTACTTCAGATGTCATAAATTCTTTTCTTATTGCAACCTCACTTCTATAGTCAAGATCATCAACAAGTGCTACTGATATCACTGTAGGAATTAACATCAAAACTACTAGTATTATAAAATATAATAATGTAAATTTTTTAGTGTCATTTTCAAAAGAAGGGATACGCCCCGGATTGAAAAGAGCACTTTGGAATCTATCAAACACTTTCATATATTCACATCCTATATTTATATATTATACCAAATTTTTCAAAAAATTTCAATCTCTTTTATATCGTTTTTAAGATAAGAGATGTATAAATTTAAGGATTTTGTCAAATAAAAAATTAATGAAGATAATGGTTTTTTTGTTTATCTTATTTTATTGTTTGATTTTATTTTTTTACTGATGTTTAAAGATTTATTGCAAAAAAAGACAAAATATGATATTATATACAAAGTGATTTATTTTAAAAGTGAGGTTTGTAATTATGAAAACAACTATTATAGGTGTTGCGGGGGGAACAGCTTCTGGTAAAACGACTTTAGCTTCAAAGTTATTTTTAGAGTCTAAAAAATATGGTTCTGTTGCAGTGATTAGAGTTGATGATTACTATAAATGCTTAGACCATCTTCCTATTGAAGAACGAAAAAAAGTTAATTTTGATCATCCAAACGCATATGATGTTGACTTACTAATCAACCATTTAAATAATTTAAAGAACGGAATAAGCATCAATAAACCTACTTATGATTTTACTATTCACACTAGAAGCAAATATGTTGAAGTTGTTGACCCATGTAATGTTATTATTGTAGAGGGTATAATGGCTTTTGCTATTCCAAAATTACGTGATATGTTTGATATTAAAGTTTTTGTTGATACTCCTGATGACATTAGATTTATTAGAAGATTAAAAAGAGATGTTGAACACCGTGGAAGAACAATGGAAAGTGTTATAAATCAATATTTAACAGTTGTAAGACCTATGCATCAAACATTTGTAGAACCATCAAAAATATTTGCGGATATTATTGTACCTACTGGTGGGGAAAACAATAGTAATATAGCTATTAATATATTAAGTTTAAAAATTGTTGATTTATTAAGAATTAATAAAGAATAGTATTATAAAAAAAAACAAAAGAGTTTGGCGTTATTGCCAAACTCTATTTTTTATTTTAAATTTCAGGATATTCATCTAGGTCAGCAGGGAAATCAATATTGAATGTAGTTCCTAAATAAGAAACTTTTATTGATTTAACTACTTCTTGACTTAATGCAATATACTCAACAGATTTAATTTCAGAACCTTCATATTCAACTTTTAAAGTGATTTCATCAATGTTGACTGTTTGTAAAACTGAACCTCTATAGTTTCTTATATCAAGTTTAAAAGATAATACATTCCCTTCTAATTTATCAAAAGACAATGCTGAATAGAATTCAAATTCACCATAGAATTTAGTAACACCAGTTAATATAGCTTCAATGCATTGAGCATCAAAAATCTCTCCTAAATCATCTGCTGAAATTTCCATTTTACTTTGTGAATCATTTACTTTTGTATAAATATATCCATCTTTTATCGCTAATAATGAAGTAGTGTTGCTAATGTTTGCATTGTATAACTTTTCAAAAGTTCCTTCATTATTAAGTTCAAATGCGTAATCATTTACTAATTTGTCTTCTCCATTAACAAGTTCAATCTTTAAAGAAGCAGCTTTACTCGCCAAATAATTAGCTAATAAGGCTTTTAATTGTTCTTTTAAGGTTTCCACATCCGCAGCCTTTGGCTTAACAACGATATCAAGAGATGCCTTGACTTCACTATTCTTGACTAAAGAAATCGTAATAGTAGCATTTCCTTCTTTCAAGCAAGAAACTTCACCATTATTTACTTTTGCAACAGTTTCATCACTTGATGACCAAGCTACTTCTAAACCTTCAATTGATAATTCATATGATAATTTTAATATTTTACCTACAAATAAATCTTCAACATCACCTTCAGATACGTTAAGTTCTATCTTTGCAAGTGAAAGATCAACAATTTCAATTTCAAAAGTTTTTGCTGTTTCTTTTAAGCCTTCAACTTCACATGTAATAACAGTTTTACCTTCTTTTAAGGCTTTAACAACACCATTTTCAACAGTAGCAACTGTTGGATCACTAGATGACCAAACTAATAATTTATCTCCTAAGTCTTTTGTTTGAGCAGTTAGTGTTGTTTCTTCCCCAACAAATAATTTATTTTCACCTTCAATAGCAGTAATTTCAGGAGTTAATACTACTTCAGGTGCTTTTACAGTTATAGATACTTCAGCATAAACTTTTGCATCAGAAGTTAATTCAGCTTTAATAGTTACAGTACCCTCAGCTAATGCTGTTACTAGGCCTTCTTCTATAGTCGCTACTTTATTATTAGATGATGTCCAATTTACAGTATCTTCAGCTGCACCATTTTCAACTGTTGCTGTTAATTCTAATGTTTCACCAATAGTTAAATCTTTATTCCCAGTAATTTTAATTGTTTTTGCTTTTTCTCCACATGCTACAAATATCAAAGCAAATAACATTAATACAGATAATAATATTTTGAAATATTTTTTATTCATTTTATAATCTCCTTATTATATATGTATTATACAATATTTTTATTATTTAGTCAAAATATTTATTCTTAAACTCATTAGTATTTGTTGGATTTAAATCATTATCAATTATTTCAATAGTTTCTTTAGTGTATGGGTCGATAAATGAAACAAAATATGAGTGCAAATATAATCTTTCATTTTGTAAATTAGAACTTTTATTATAAAGTTTATCTCCAACTAAAGGATATCCAAGATAAGAGAAATGAACTCTAATTTGGTGAGTTCTACCAGTCAATAAATTAATATCTACTAAACTATAGTTTTTATTTTTCTCTATAGTCTTATATAGCGTTATGGCAGGTTTCCCATTTTCATTTACTTCACGAAGAATACTTTTTTTATTATTTATTTCATCATCGTTTTTTGTTTCTTTTCTAGCAATGGGTAAATCTATTTTTCCCTCAGTAGGATCTATAACACCATCAAGAAGAGCAATATATTTTTTTGATTTTATACTATCACTTAACAAATGATGAGTATAACCATCTTTAGCTATTATCATTAATCCAGAAGTTTGATAGTCAAGTCTATTAACTAAATGAATGTTAGAATCAATTCCTTTATTATTAAAATAATTTTTAACATAACTAATAACATTATCTTCATAATGTTTTCTTGAAGGTTGTGAAGCTAGAAAAGGAGGTTTATTTATTACTAGTAAATGCTCAGTTTCATATAGAATATTTAGACTTACATCCTTACTGACAATGTTATCATTCTGACATTCGTTATACTCTAAAGAAATAATGTCATTTTCTTTTACTTTATAATAGTTTTTTGCTTCCTCACCATTAACAAATATCTTTCCATAAAGTTTTACCTTTTTACAGAATTTTTTTGATAAGCCTAATTCATGTAAATATTCTTTTACAATTGTATCATGAGTAACCTTATATTCTACTTTCATATTAAACCTGCTTTAAATATATATTAAGAAAGGAGCCAAATGGCTCCTATATTATTGCCAAATATTATTTAGCACTATATTTCTTGCTTTCTTCTACAACTTTCTTAATTAAGAATTCTGGAACTTCTTCATAACGTAAGAATGTACGAGAGAAACGTCCACTTGCTTGAGTCATAGCTTTTAAGTCAATAGCGTATTTAGAGATTTCAGCTTCAGGAACTTCGGCAGTAATTTCTTGAACACCTTCTTTTTGTTCCATACCTAATACTCTACCACGACGTTTATTCATATCACCTAAAATAGTACCAACATATTCATCTTTAACGATTACTTTAACTTCGTAAATTGGTTCTAATAACGTAGGTTTAATCTTATCGCAAGCATTTTGGAATGCTAATCTTGCAGCTAATTTGAATGATAATTCGTTAGAGTCAACATCATGATAAGATCCATAGTAAAGAGTTGCTTTAACACCAATAACTGGATATCCTGCAAGAGGACCTTTTTCTAATGTTTCAATTAAACCTTTTTCAACTGCAGGGAAGTAGTTTTTAGGAACAGCACCACCAACAACTTCTTCAGCAAAGATAAATTTTTCTTCACATGGTTCAAATCTAATCCAAACATCACCATATTGACCAGCACCACCAGATTGTTTCTTATGTTTACCTTGAGCTTCACCCTTAGCTTTAATAGTTTCACGGTAAACAATACGAGGTTCGCTAGTTTCAACTTCAACTTTGAACATGTTCTTCATCTTTTCAAGAACATATCCGATATGAGTCATACCTTGACCACCTAATAATTGTTGAGCAGTTTCAGGGTTTCTTATAATTTCTAATGTATCATCTTCAATTCTTAATTTTTGTAATGATGATGATAATTTATCTTCATCTTGTTTATTCTTAGGTTGAATACCAACATAAATAACTGGAGTTGGATGACTAACTTTATCATATACAACTGGAGCTTTCTTTTCACAGAATGTAACACCATTATAAATCTCAGTAAGTTTAGCGATACAAGCGATATCACCAGCGTTAACAGTATTTACAGGAATTTGAGTTTTACCCATCATTGTAAATAATTGAGGAACTTTAATTGTTGTATCAGTTTCAGCGATATAAATATCTTGTCCAACTTTCACAGATCCACTATATACCTTAAAGAAGTTAATAGTACCTTGGAATGGGTCAAAGTTTGTTTTGAATACATATGCAGATAATGGTTCATCAACACTAACTTTACGAGAAACTTCTGCACCTTTATATGAACCTTTCTTTTCTCCTCTTTCAGCTGGAGATGGGAAGAAGTCAATAGCTAAATCTAATAAAGCATCAACACCAACATTCTTTAATCCTGCACCAACTAAAATTGGGAACATTTCAGCATTTTGAACACCAATCTTTAATCCTTGAATAACTTCTTCTTTTGTTAATTCCATTGTGTCAAAGAATTTCATCATTAATTCTTCATCACCTTCAGCAGCTTTTTCCATTAATTGACCATAAATTTCTTCAATTTTGTCATTTAATTCAGCAGGAACATCTCCTACTTTTCCATCACAATAAACTGCTTGTTTTTCTAAAACTTTTGCATATCCTTTAAAGTTATTTACTCCACCAATTTCTAAAGCTAATGGCATAGCATTCTTGCTTAATCTAGAATGAATACTTTCAATAACTTCATCAAATTTACAATTTTCTTTATCCATTTTATTTACAAAGATAACAGTTGGTAAACTACGTTTAGTTAATTCTTCCCATACACGTTCAGTACCAACTTCAGCACCCTTAGTTCCATCAACTAGTACTACTGCACCATCAACTGATGATAATACATTTTCAATATCACCAATGAATTCTTCAGAACCAGGAACATCAATGAAATTATATTTATAACCTTTCCATTCTAATGGTAAAAGAGATGAGATTAATGTTGTTTGACGAGCTTGTTCTTCTACTGTATAATCTCCGACAGTATTTTTTCTTTCAACTTCGCCCTTTTTGTCGATAGCTTTCGCAGCGTAAAGTAAAGCTTCACCAAAACTAGTTTTGCCACATCCTAAGTGACCTAAAATTGCAATATTTCTAATATTACTTGTATTATATTCTTTCATTCCTTTGCCTCCTATGGAATATTTTTAAATCGTTCTTATATATTATAACATATGTTAGCGCTTTTTCCAAGAAAAAAATATAATTATTTTTACATAATTATTTTAATATTTAAAAATAAAAACTAACTATGAATTTTGATTTTCATAGTTAGTGTTACCTTAAACTTTAAACTTATTATCTAGCACTTATCGTAATACTATTTTTGATAAAAGATGCATCAGACCATTTAGATAATTCTTCTGCAATAATTTGAGGAATGTTAGGGTATACATCATATGGGCCAAAATCATTTGCAAATGCTAAAAATCCTCCTTTAGGCAAGATTTCCTTTGCTTCAGCAAATAAATCTTCACCCTCAAAAATTCCTTTTATAACTTTTTCATTTTCAACTTTGTATACAATGTTAATATCTTTACCGTCGGCTTTTGAAACTATTGCAACATATAATATCTTATGATTTTCATCTAGTACAATAACCGCTCCTTTATCAACTGTGTAGTCATTGTATTCTTTGTTAGCATAAGAATATCCAAAAATCCAATCACAATTTCCTTGTGTATTTGCCACAAATCCGCCTTCTTCATTTGGTTCCCAATGTCTTGTTGTGTTATATCCTATTGCTACTGAATATGATCCTATTGTAATAATTCCAGAATCTAGTATTATAGTTTGTTCATTGTTATCTTCATCTGGATCATATGGAAACACAATTTCATTATTTGCAAAATCTTCTTCATCCCAATTACCCAATTCCTTAGCAATGTCTCTAGGAATATTTGACCAGTCACTAGTATTTAAATCATTAGCAAATATTACGTGACCTCCTTCAGGTATCATATCATTAATGCCCTCAAATAAATCTTTTCCTTCAAATGACCCTTTAACTAGTTTAGAATCTTCATATTTATAGGTAATATTCACAACATCATCATTGTCACTTCCTGTATTGTTTGTTGAATAGATAGCAACATACATTATTTTCTTTTCACTATCTAAAACCATTACCAAACCTTTATCTACAGAGTATTTATTCCAATCCTTTGTTGAATAAGAATATCCAAATAACCAGTCACAATTACTTTCGGTATTAGCCACAAATGTATTTTCATTTGCAACCCAGTGTCTTGAGGTATTATATCCAATATTATTTATATAATTTCCTATTCTAATTGCTTCTCCATCAAAAATATCGAACTCAATTTCACTATTAGTTACCATAACCGCTACAGAAGCAATGTCTTCATTTCCAGTTGCATCTTTTACAGAATATATGATTTTTCCTGTTGATTCATCTTTACAATCACTTACATCTAATAAGCCATTACTAGTTATCTTGTAACCTTCTAAGCCTGTAATTTCATATGAAACTAAAGGCGTAACTTTATTGCCTAGATCAGTCGTTTCAATATTATCTAATATATCAAAAGTTTCATTTTTATCCATAATCAATGTGTTTTCTTTTAAAACAGCTTTAGGTTTAATTGTATCTTTTAAAATTATTTGCACAAAAGTAGAGATCGTTTCCTCGCCAATTTTTGCTGTCAAATAAACTTTTTGAACCCTCACATTGCCATTTTCGTCAGTAACATTTACATTATCAAATTCATATACTTCATCAGAATCTAAATTTTGTTTCAAAACAATCTCGTATTCCATATCAACATTAGCAACTTTTACAACATCTGATATGTTATTAAGTTGAGGAACTTGAATTGATTGATTTTCAAAAATTCTTGTATTATTTGATTTTAAAGCAAAATATAAATTATTATTTAAGAGATCACACCCAACAAAAAAAATACCACTCAACATAAATATCAATAATGATAAAATTTTTTTCATAATTAACCTTCCTAAATTGTTTTATTTTATTTATCTTTCTCTATTAATTTTAAAGATATTTCTCTATTACTATCAATAGTAATTTCTAAGGCGTTCCATAATCTTGTAACATCTGGATAATATTCATCGTATGTGTTTGAATACCCTGCTTGTCCCCCATAAGCAAGTATAATTCCATCTTCTGTTTTAAAGGCATAATTGTTCATATGATCATGCCCAACAAACATTGCTTTCATATTATACTTTTTCATAAATTCATATTGTCCAGTATTTTCTTCACCATTACAAGGATTTTCAATTTTTCTACCAAGGATTAATTTATCTTCCGAATACAATGTCCTGTATTCCTCCACTGGAATATGCTGGAAGACTAAATTAGGAATTATATCATATTTGTTATTTTCTTGTTTTTTATAAATTTCATTAAGTTTATCCATTACATTTTTATATTGATTTAATTGATCTTCATAGACCGATTCATATATTTTGCCATTATGTGTTCCTGAATCCAACATGTAAAAACAATATAATAGTTTATCTGTATCATTTGTTCTTAATTGAATTGCATGATCTCCAGTTCTCTTTAAATCTTTATTTTGATAGTCATTTTTCCAAAGACAGTAATCAGATTTTAAAAGTTCATTAGAAATATTATTTTTTCCAATTAAAGTTGTAGCATCATGATTTCCCCATACAAAGGTAAATGGAATCTTTAATGAATCCATTAAAAGGCGTAATTCTTCTGCTTTAGCGTTTGTGTGAAAGAAAATATCTCCTGTCAAAACTATCAAATCAGGATTGCTCTCCTCAACAACATATCTAACAAATTCATACGTCTCGTTTGGATAAGCGTTGCCATAAGCAACATCTAAATCATTTGTTAAATGTAAATCAGTCAATTGAAGAATTTTAAAAATATCTTTTTCATTATCAATATATAATATATTATCTCCGTTTGTATTATTATTATTACATCCAACAGCAGTAATTATAAATAGCATTAAAAAAATAATTATAAAATTATAAATATTTAATTTATTCATAAGTATTCTATTCCTATAAGTATTGTTCTTATTTATATAAAAGTATAATTTAAATATAAACTCCAATGTTTATTATATCATAATTATATTTTGATTTCAATTATTATCTATTTATCAATAGTTATCATATATCAGAAAACTTTTTTCATTTGGTAGTGGAAAACTAGTTTGAAATGTGTAATAATTATTATGTTCATGCATGACAAAAACTCCCTTTATATGAATAATTTTATATACAAACTTGGCGGGATGTATATATATTAATATATCATATTTTGGTATTTTTTCATTTAAAAAAGGAGACAATTTAAACTCGCCTCCTTTTTTTCTTTAGAACTTTCAAATTTATTTTTGTACAGCCCCTATTTTAGTTCTAATTCATAATATAATCCTGTTTTATCTACTATTAATGTTTTATTATGATAATTAGGTATTTCTTTAATAAATTTAAACTGACATTTTTGAAGTAAAGCATTAGATGCTTCATTAACTTTAAAAGCAACACCTATTAACTTTTTAATTTTTAAAGTATCTTTTGAAAAAGATATGATTTTTTCAACTGCTTCTTTCGCATATCCTTTACGCCAATATTTTTTATTTAAGATATAACCTAGTTCTACTTCTTGATAGTTTTCATTAAATACTAAATCAATAGTACCAATTAATTTATTATTTTCTTTTAAAACAATACCCCATGTC
>JAZNJG010000138.1:0-4877 GCA_045577945.1 Bacilli bacterium
ATATGTTTTTAAAAAATATTTTAACATATAACTCTTAATTTGATACATATATACATATATAAGTATAAATTATCATTTCATATTTTTAAAGAACTTCAAATCATTTAAATTTTAAGCACTAATAATTTAAATTTTTATACGTATTTACATATATACATATTCGATAAGTTACTAAATTATAACAAACAATCGCAAAAAACACCAACAAACACCTTTTCCCTCTAAAAAACCTCATTATTTTTACATATATACATATATATTTAAAAAAATAAATAAATATTTACATATTTTTATTGGATTTTTCTATTTTTCGTGGTATAATATACAATGTATTTAGTTATTAAAACACTTTAGCTAAATCAGCTACACATTTAAATAATTTATTATACCTTTATTCAAAGATTTTTATCACTATTTTTATGTATATACATAAAACAGCATTTATTTATTTGCTTATTTATTCTTATATGTATATAAATAAATACGTTTGTATTTATATACATAAATACATAAAAAATTTAGAATAAAAAATTCGCATTTTTTAGGTGATTTTTAGGCATTTTTAGGTGACCCCCAAATTTCGTTTATTTTGATTTTGGATGTGGGGGGTTAATTAGTTTTCGTTCCAAAACCAAAAATCGATTTAAACACAAAATTTTTATGAATTTGAACGTTTCTAAAATTAACTTCAAACTGCTTTGTTTAAAAATCTTTAAGTGATTCTTTTTGAAATCTTTAATAAAATTTGGGTTTTTTGAAACCCTAAAATGAAAAACATAATCAAAAAAATGTTTAGCTGTATTTACGTAAATACATTTTTATGTATAACTTTAAAAATGTATTTATTTATGTATGTATATATGTATATTTTAAAGTGTTTAGTGTGTATGAGGAGGTATTTTATGAACACACCATTTAAAAAGAGGGAAAGTCCTATTACAATTGAACCTATTGAAAAGAAGGAAAATACTAATCCTTTTGAATCAAGACGTACTGTACAACAACCTGTTAAGGTTACATCTGAAAGTGATCGAGTTAAATATACTGCTACTATGGATAAGACATTGAGAAAAGCTGTTAAAATTGCTGCTGTTAATAAGAATTTACAATTTTCTCAATATATTGAAGAAGCTTTAAGAGAAAAATTACAAAGGGATGGTTATTAATTATGGCAATTGTTTCTACATTTTGTAAAAAAGGTGGTGTAGGTAAAAGTACATTCATTGGTTTCATGGCTCATTATTACGCTTCTAAAGGTAAGAAAGTATTGATAATTAGTACTGATGACCAAAATAGTATTTTTAAAATTTTTGGAATTCAAGATGATGGTAGTGATAATTATTTAGAATTCCTTCTTGCAGATAGAGCTGATCTAGGAGATATCCTTATTGAGGCTAGAGAAAATTTATTCCTAATTAAATCTTTAAATACTGATAATATGTCTTTAAAACTTACTTTAGAAAGAAGCCAAGAAAAGATTATAAGAAAAATGTTAAAAGATTATAGTACATTCTTTGATTATATATTTGTTGATTTCCCACCTTCTAGTAATAGATTGACAGAAGTTTTATTAGATATGAGTGACTCTATTATAATAGTAGTTGGTTTAGACAGTTTAGGATTAGATGGATTCTTTAACACTATTCAATATTTTGTTGATAAAGATATTGATTTATCTAGCATTAAATATATAATTCCTAATAGTTATAGTGGAAATCGTCGTGCTCCGAAAATTTCTTTACAAAAACTAAAAGTTCAAGCAGCTGATTTCACACCAGAAGCTATAATATTAGATCCTTTATATGAAAAAGCTATAATTAAGAATTTACAAGCTGAAGGTATAAGTCCTTTTGATAATGTTGTTTTAGAAAGATATGATGAAAATCAAAAGAAAGAGTTAAAAGAGACATTAATTAAAATGTTAGAACAAATAAAGATATAAAAAAAGAGGATTAAATCCTCTTTTTCTTTCTTTTAATTTTGTATTTATATACATATTTACGTAAATACGTAAAATTATTTAAAAATAATAATCTAATATTAAGATCTTACTGGTAAAATTAATTGTATTAATTTATGATCGTATTCAGCTTCTACGGTAATTGGTTTGATTTCTCCAGTAAAATTCAAAGTAACTTCTTTTGAGTCGAATGTTTTAAGGGCATCTAAGAAATATTTTGAACTAAACGCTACTTCGAAATTAACTTCTGATGACTTAGATAATAATGAAACTTCTTCCACAGCTCCACCGATTTCATTTGAACTTGAACTAAACTCTACAGAATTATGGTTATTAATATTTAATTTTATTATATTAGATAATTCATTACTTACAAAAATAGATACTCTATCTATAGCAGATATTAACTCTTCTTTATTAAATTTTAAAGATAATAGATATTTTTCTGGTATTAAAGTTTCTATGTTAGGGAATATACCGTTAATTAACCTAGATTGGAATAATAAATTTTGATATTTGAACAAAATTTTTGAAGAAGAGCAGTGAATTTCGATTGCTCCTTCGGTATCTTCTAGGATTTTATACAACTCATCTAAACTTTTACCTGGAATAACAACTTTTATTTCAGGTAATTCTTTTGAATATTCTATTTGTTTTCTAGCTAATCTATAACTATCAGTAGCTACAAATTCTAAAACATTTCCTTTAGTTTTTAAAGAAACGCCAGTTAATACAACTCTAGATTCACTTGTTGAAATAGCAAAAGATGTTTTTCTTATCATTTGTTTTAAATTTATCGCATCAATTGTGAAATTGACTTGAGAATCGTTAAATTTAATATTAGGATAACTATCTATTTGTAACTCATTTAATGTAAACACAGATTTTCCTGCTAATAATTTGATTGTATTTTCTTCAAAAGAAATAAATTCAATTTCATCAGAAGTGATTTTTCTAACAACTTCCAACAAATACTTACCTTGAACAATAAAACTACCTTCTTCACTTGTTGAAAAATCTTTTGTTATTATAGTTTGAATAGAAATATCATTATTACTTGCTGTTAATCGTACTTCATCTTTCTTAATATTAAATAAAATACCTGTCAAACTTGGCATTTGTACTTTATTAGAAAGAGCTTTTGAAACATTATTTAAATTATATAATAAAGTTTCTTTTCTAATTTGAAAATTCATTTTTTCTCTCCTATTATTATTTATAAATATTTTTTATTATTAGTCAATGTTGATATGTTGATAACTTTTAATTATTTAGATTTTTTAATAAGTTTTCGTAATCTTTTTTGATTAATTCATCTGATTTTATAGCTTTAGCAATCTTATCTACTGCATGAACAACTGTTGCGTGATCTCTAGAGCCTATATTATCACCAATTATTTGTAAAGGGATGTTGTATTCTGTCCTTAAAAGATACATCAACATTTGTCTAGCATAAGCTACTTGTTGTTTTCTAGATGAAGAATTTAAATCTTCAACGCTAACTTTATAGTATTTACAAAATACATCGATAGCTTTTTCTATGATTATTTTGTTTGAATCTTGTTTCTTTTGATTTTTAGGAATAATTGACTCAAGAGAAATATATAAGTTTTCCTCATCTAAAGGGGCGTTCATACAAGTACAATAATTAACAAATGTTCGTAAGGCTCCTTCTAAATCTCTAATATTGGTAGGAAAACTGTCAGCAAGTATAGACAAGACGTTATCACTTACATCACTTGGGTCTTCTATTAGGAATTTTAACTTATTTTTAAGTATATTCATTAATAACACTTTATCAGGTTGCTTAATATCTACACTTATTCCCCAACCGAATCTTGATTTCAAACGAGGCATAACACTCTTCAAAGCTTGAGCTGGTCTGTCTGAGGTTAGTACAATTTGCTTGTTTGAAGTAGAAAGATGTTCGAAAATCTTAAAAAATTCTTCTTGAGTGCCTGTTTTACCTTCCAAAAATTGAATGTCGTCAACTAGTAAAACATCAGCTTGATTATATTTATTATAAAATGCCTCTATTTTTTCTCTACCGTTTTTTGCAGAAGTAGCAATGAAGTAATCTTCAGCAAATTTTTGACTGCTCGTGTAAACAACATTAGCATTTATATCGTTATCAAGAATAAAATTACCAATAGACGTCATCAAATGTGTTTTACCAAGTCCTACATCACCAAAAATATATAGAGGGTTGCATATCTTTACTCCATTTTCGGCAACCTTCATAGCAGTAATAAAAGCAAAACGATTACTTTCACCTACTTCAAAATTACTAAATCTATATAAAGAAGACAAACTTCTTCCAATAGGTCTAGTGTCTGGAGTTGTTAATTTGTTTTCGTGTTTGTTATTTTCTTCAATTTCAGAAGTTAAAATAAACTTAAATCCGATTTTTTTTTCTGTTACTAAAGGAACTAAGGGTAAAATTTTCTTCAAATAGAAGTTTTCTATACGATATTTAATTAATGCGTTAGGTACAGTTAAAGTAATGTAATCATTTTCAAATTTGTAAGGTTTACATACTTTAAAGATACTGTTATAAACATCTTCTTCAAAACCTTCTTTTATTAAAACTAAAATTTGCTCCCATGTTTGTTGATATGATTCCAAAATGAGCACCACCTTTTCTTATATGTATATAATACCATAAAACGACAAAATAATAAATAGTTAATTTTAAAAAGTAAAAATTACTACAAATAAGTTATAAACTTTTCAACATGTTAATAATTATGTAAATAACTAATGTAGATAACTAAAGCACTTATCTACAGTTGATAAGTTGATAATAATGTAAAAATACTATATATTCAATAACTATAAGTATTTTTAATATTAATAATAATATAATTATATCAACAATTAAGTATAATTTATTATTATATTAAATGTATATATAATC
>JAZNJG010000139.1:0-5601 GCA_045577945.1 Bacilli bacterium
GATTCTTATAATATATTGAATCAAATCTTTCTTCTTTATTCCAAGGCATGAAGAACACTTCTTCTTCTATTAATGATATTGTTATATCTTTTATAGGAATGGAAAGTTCTTGAAAATTATCAGTTAGACATATACATTCATTTTTCTTATATATATCAAAGCAAATATTTTCTTTAATTTGATTTTCTATATTATCTTTATATGTAGGGATAAGAACATCTATCATATTACGATCTTTAGGTATATTAAAGAAATCAGTATGCATTTCATTGAATTCCTTAAACTCTTTATCAATTTCACGCATTAAATCTTTGCTCATGAATTTTCTTTGTTTAGCTTGAAAAAACATTTTAATAATCATTGATGGGAAACCAATAACACACATAATAGTGTAAAATATTGAGTTTTCTTTCCAAGCATCTTTTAAATTACCTAAAACTGCCCAATCAAAACCAAGTGAAATTATTGCAAAAATGAAGATAAATGATATAAAAGTTAGAACCGATTGAATAATTACAATCTTTCTTTCTGGTTTGTAATTTATTTTTTCTTTAATAATGTTAAATTTGTTTTCTAACTCACTATCTATTTTCTTCACAGAAAAACTATTTATATTATTATCTTTAAATAATGGTATCATTTGAATAATCCCTCTATATATTCTTTCTTAGCATTATTTAAATCATTTATAACATCCATAGCTGTTAATAGTGTCACTTCAATAGTAAATTCTTTTGTGAATCCTTTGTATGATGCAACAACAGTAATTTTCTTAGTTTCTTCAATTTCATTAGTAATGATGATTTGACCATTGCTTGAAATTTCTACACCTTTTATTTGTTCTTTTAATGACCAAGAGACTGCACTTCCAATGTTTTCTCCGGCTTCATCTATAACATTCGCAACAAGAGTTGTGTTATTTAATAATGATGCAACATCATTTGATGAATTAATTTCAATATCTTTTATACCAGTAACTTTTGGCTCTAATTTAATAGTATTAATTAAATGTTTTTGGTTTCCATAATAAGCATAAGAATTTAAAACCAATTCTTCGTTATTAATACTAATTGTTGAAAAAATTGGATAATCATCATCATACACATAATCCAGCCAATAACGTGTCTCAATATTATTCGCACTATAATATTTTTGTCCACTGGTTCCACCAACTACATATGTTACACCATCTTTGTTAATTTTTCCATTTAACATTTGAGTTGATGAATAAACATGATCATGCCCTGATAATACTAAATCTACCCCTGCCTCTTCAAAAACTTTTGGCCAGAAATCTCTAATATGTGGTTCATCATAATTTGCGGCATAAGGACTTCTATGCATTAAAACAATTGTAAAATCTTTCGAAGATTTTGCGGTTAAAGATTTCAAGAAATCTGCTTGAGCATCAAACATTGAAACTGTTTCAGTATCAATTACTACTATTAATGCATTTCCTGCTTCAAAGTAATAACTTGAGCCAATTGTTTCTACCATGTTTTGGTTAGGTGTTAAACTTGCTTTGAAAGGTTTCGCATATGATGTGATTACATCATGGTTTCCTGTCGCACAAGCAGTAATATATGAATTATTATATTTTCCTAAAACAGAATTAAATGCTTCCCACTGACTATTCATAGTAACATTATCAACGATATCTCCTGCATACATAACTAAACTAGCTGATGGCAATGTTTCTAATCCAGCTTTTAAAACATTTTCAGTAATTTGATATCCAGTTGTGCTTGTATTTTGAGGGTCTCCAAGGAATACAATATCTATTTTATCACTTGAAAGTGTTTTGAAGGAATATATTTGCGAATCATTAATTCCATCACCAACTTGATATTCATATTTTGTATTCTCTTTTAATCCATCTAAACAGATTGCATGAGTTAAATATTCTTGTTTAGCACTTCCTGTTGTTACATAAACTCTTTCAGTAGTTGCACCTTCAGATTTTATAATCCATTCATTACTTCCTATTTCTCGGTATTTTATCATACTTCCATTTGTAGATAAATTTGTGTGCCAAGTAATATAAGCACTTGTTGAGGCATTTTCACCAGGAGATACGAATATATTTGTTGGAGCAACACTTCTTAAACTATCTTGAATTATCACAGTAATATTCTCACTATAATAATTATCTTTATAAGCCTTAATTTTAAAAGAATCTCCTACATTTAAAGACTTAAAGCAACTTAGAACAGCTTTTCCATCATTGTTTGTCATTACAGTATTGACTATATTTTGATTGCTTATTTCAAAACTTGCACCACTGATTGGATTAAGTTTATCATCAGTAACTATAAATTCAATATCACTTCCTACAGTTGAAGTTATATAACTTATACGATATCTATAATCTACTTTTACTTCATAACTTGGAAGCATAAATTTTGTTGGTTTGCTATATCCTTTCTCATATACATTTACATTAGTGAATACAATTTCACTATCAGATCCCCCAACAAAACTATCAACAGTTGTAAATATAATCTTTAATAATTTTCCGTCACTAATTTGATTACTATCCATGCCTGATATTTCAAAATTTAGCACACCAGTTTTGTTTGCATCTGCAGCTTTATCTGCAATTAGTTTTAAATTATTATCTACTAAAGATATAGATCTAACTTTTAAGGCTTTATGATTAAAATTCAATGTTCCTGTAACTTTTTCAAAGTTCTTGTAAGATTCAGTAGTAACATAATATGTTACATTATCTCCTGCATATATTACATCATTGTCAGGAGTAATTCCACTTACCCCCGCATAATCTCCCAATAGTGTAAATTGCCAACTCTTGATAGTTATATTCCCATAATTGTCTTCAACTCTCATCTTAACAATTTGAGGACCTGGTTTTAAAACTGAAAGAGCTGATGGAGTATAATTAACAGTTATTGAACCATCCGTATTATCTACCATAACTAAATTACTAATTGGTTCTTCATTAATCCACATTTTTATTGAGTCTTTATTTATACCCGTTGTGTTTCCGTTTTCATCTTTCTCATCTATGACATTTACACTTATTTTCTCTTGATTATTTGATGTAGTTGATAGATTTGAAGGTGTAATATCTTTTAAAACTGGTTCTTTTAAATCATCGTTTTTGAATCCATAAACTGCTCTAAAATTATCAAAATAAAGTGTCCCATTTGTCTTTACTTTTCCACCAACACTCATTACTCTTATAGGAAATTGAATTTGTATTGGTGTCGGTAAGCCTGAAGGAATTACTGCTTCTATATATTTCCAACCAATCCAATTTACAGTATCTGGATTAAACGAGATATATTGAACAGCATTATTTCCATCTCTAATTTGGATCCTAACATTAGCACCATTATTATCACCATACACCCACATACCAATATGAGTTGGGTATCCTTCTAATTTTATGTAAGAATTTCCTTGATAAGCAGTCACACTTGTTGTAGCAGTTGCACTTCGAAAATCATAATCAACTCTTAAGGATTTGTTTCCAAATTTAACATATCTTTCATCTGTATTGACAGATATTTCTCCTTTTCCACCACCAGAACCTTCAATCTTCTTATGCCAATTAGAACCTATCACAGCATCTTCAAAAGTAGAAATCATTACAGGTAATTTCCCTACTTCTATTGGTATCTGTAAGCTGTAAGATTTAAAACTAATTGTCAATGTTCCAGTTCCACCAGCACTACTACCTTTAAATATTCCATCATTAATTGTACCAAGTGTATTAGATGATAAATACCATTTAAACGAACTATTTGATGCAGTAAGCGGCATACTTCCATTAAAAGCAGTAATGTTTAATTTACATTCACCATTTGGAGCAACCGAAATTATTGTTTTATCACAAGTTATTTTTGTAACGGTATCCACAATTTCAACTGTTGTGGCTTCTTGTATATTACCAGATGATGCAGTAACTATAGCTTTTCCTGCGGTTGATTTAGTTGTTAAATTACCATCTTTATCTACGCTAACTAAATCTGAGTTTGTACTAAATGTAATATTCTTTGGAACTTCAACAGGATAATAGTTTTTATCAGTTGCTTTTATTGTTATCTTTGTTTCTCCGCCAGCTAAAATAGATAAATTTTTAGGATATGCATGTAAATGAGCAATCTCTTTATTTGGATCAGCATCTTCATCTGCTAAAAATAATAAAGCATTTGAGTTAGATCTTTCTCCTCCATCAGAAGGTGAATTCAATACGGTAGCATCTTCTTCACCTGGTTGACGGGCCATTATTGTTGAAGAGCCTCCACCATCAAGATTTACTACTGTCTTACATCCTTTAACATCACACATCCATTCAACCATTTGTTTGAATGATAAACCATTACTCCAACCAGGTTGACGACCATCAACTTGGAATAATACTATTGTACCATCAGCTTTTACACCAATAGCAGTTCTTGGATGGACTGCTTGATCATCAATAGCAACTTGTGTTGGTTTTCCATCAACAGCTAGTAAATGAGGATATCCAATAGATTGAACAACATCACACCATCCAGCATTAGGATTATTATCTGTTATATTTATTGTAATTTCTTTTCCAATAGTTAAATTATTTAGTCTTGTATCATTAGTATTTCCTGAAGCTAAAACTATTGTGTTAGGTGATAACTGATGATCTTTAGTTGAAGTTGCTATAACTTTAGCTTTAACTTCTCCACCTAACTCAAATGATCCACTTTCTATGGATAACACTATTTCTTTACCATCAGCATAAGCTTTTGTAGAGGAACCAAAATCACCTGTGTATAAATACAAATTATTAGTATCATATTTTCTATCATTATTTAAGTACTTGATATTATGCGTATTAGTCCCATCATTAAAAGATAAAGAAATCGAAGGATTTCCAAATATTATACTTCCATCAGCTTTTATTCCTATAGCTGCTTCTGAACCGGCAGTTGTACCAAGTGTTGCTAATTTACCATTCACAATCATAATTCCTAATGGAACACCATTAGAAGTATCATAAAAATCTCCATTAATTGCTACAACCACTTTTTTTCCAGTTTTGTTTTCGGCAGTTTTAATCATTTTTGATAAAATTTCGCCACCATATACATATTCTCCATATGTTGCTAATGCAGTAAGAGACCCTTTTTTCATTTCCACTGTATAAGCTTTTTGATCATCGTTATTATTAAAACCTACTGAATATTCCAAATTAACACCATCATAAATATCTCTTGATTCTGTGTATTCAACATCACCTAGCCCAACTGATGATGCAGCGAACAAATCAAAATGAATAAATGATAAAAATAATAACATTAAACATAAAACTTGCAACGACATAATAATTTTTTTAAAACTCATAATTAGCTCCTAATTCTTCTCATTTTTTAAAAATAACATTATATTATCATATTAATGAATTATAAAATATATTTATAATTTATTATATCATACTTACTTTTTATATTCAAATAAAATATAAAACCGGTCAATTTGACCGGTTAATATTTCTCTTAATTTATAAGATTTTAGTTTAATTTCATATCCAATCATTAATTAAGATCTTTTACGTCTAAAGAAACATAATCCTAATAACATAATTGTTGTGAAGATTAATGA
>JAZNJG010000140.1:0-9193 GCA_045577945.1 Bacilli bacterium
TAAAGTATCAATATTTGAAAAAGCATTATTCATTTGTTATAATTGTTATATAAATCAAAATATTATAATAAAAGTTTCCAAAAATAGTAGATAAAATAAATAACATGAATATTTTTTTATATTTATATGCTTATTTATCTATAAATAAGAGGTGGATTATGACAAAAATTATTATTGATCGATATTCTAATTTTTCGAAATCAATCGAAGAATTTTTAAACTTTAAACTCGAATCTTTGTATTACGAAGCAGCTGGGAAAAAGAATTCTCAGATAATCAATCGCGATTCTTATTACATCACAAATATTTATAACAAAGGTATAATTCTTTTTACAGATCCAGCAGAAAAAACTGACGAATTAATTAAATTTAATGGAATACTTTCTGATATATTAGAATCCATTTATCAAGAGATATTAAAAGATCGAGAGATACGAGAAAACGAAACTGTCGAAAATATAAAGCGTCATATCCATGAATATATGGCTAATTGTAGAAAAAGACTACAATCAATTATAGATTTTAATGCTGCATTACAAGGATCTTATAATATCCCAAACACTTATTTACCAGATAATCGTTTAGAATTACTATTAAACTCTCTTCAAAAAACAACACAATTTCAGCAGATATTAAAAAAAGAATATAAATTTAATGCATTCATAGTATCTTTATACTATGCATTTATTTGTATAGTGATGTTTATAATATTTTTACTTATATCACTTTCTATGATAGATTCTATCACAGATTTATTATCTTTTTTAAATGAAATTCCTTCATTATCCTTCCATATTAATAAAACTAATTATTGTGACACATCTTTTTATTATTTCCTTAAACTTGCAGGTAATATTTTTCTTTATTTATTAATTATTTTATTTATTTGTCGAACAATTTATTTTTCAATTCTCAATAAAAAAAGTAAAGAGGGAAATGTATCAGCTCGTTTTGTTTATGCAAAATATCGAATTCTTTCTTTTAGATTATTAGTTAAATCGCATAATGCTCGTTTCGTCTATGAAATAATTAATTGTGCAGAAAGTGGATATCCACCTGCTTTAGCACAAGTTGGAGCCTTTTATGAAAAAGGATTTGGTAAAATTATTAAGAAAGACAAACGCCTTGCGCTTCATTATTATTCTCGTGCAGCAAGGTATATAAAAGAAGCTGAAAAACGATATATTATTCTTTCTAAAGATTTATAAGGAGGTATTCTATGACTTATTATATATGTTATACAAATGTTGATCGCATCAAAGCTTTAAAGCTTTGCTCCGAACTTAAGTTGTTAGGGGTTAAAGTTTGTATGATAGATCGTGGGGATAGAGATCTTTTAATTGACCCAATGGAAGATATTATGAATGGTATCAAAAACTGTAATATTTTCATTATTCTGCATTCAGATTACACTAATACATCTGTACTTTCTCAAATTGAAATTACTTATGCTAAAAATCAAAGTGGAAAAAATAATGATTATAACGAAAATCCTATTAAAATTTATTTGATTAAAACAGACAGTAGCTCAATTTCTGATTCAATCCGATTTGAAATAGGAAATGCTACTATTATTTATGAAACAAACATGGTTTCTGCTGCAAAAAAATTGATTAAGTCAGTTGAAGGAGAACAATAGTATGAATTATATTGCAGAAGAAGTTTTTATTAGTTATAGTTCAAAAGATAGCGAAATTGCCCTTAAAATCAAGAACATATTAGAATCTCCCCCACGTAGTGTATCTTGTTGGATGGCAAATGATATTACTATCTCGGGCGGTGATGACTTTCGTTCTCGTATAGTCTCAGCAATTCGCAGTTGTAAGGTATTTTTATTTATCTTATCAGATTCTTCTATGCAATCTCATTGGTGCTCATCTGAACTTTCATTTGCCATTATGGCTGATAAAAAAATCTACTCAATTAGAGTTGATGATTCTCCAATAACTGAAATTTGCAGTTTCAAACTAGGTTGCTCACAAATCACTGATGGTGTTGTAAATTTAGATGCTGTAATAGAAAGCTTAGCTATTAATGTTAAAAATGGTCGTGATGAAGTTTTAGAAGAAGAAAAAATGGAAATGACCAATAATAAAACTTTCAGAGTTGATTTATATTTTATATTAAGTGTTTTTCATAAAATTAGTTTATTAGTCGCTATTATTTGTTTTGTTATATTAATTGGACATTCTATTAGAGCAGGAGGAGTTATTGAATTACTATCTTTGCCTTCTACTGATTCAAGTGTTATAGAAGCACTTTCAGCTCTAAAAATATTTATAATAGCACTATTAGCTCACTTTGTTATCGACACTATTCTATTCATATTATTTAGTCGTATTAAAGAATACGCTGAGATGGATTCCCCTTCTGCTTTATACACTATGTATTGTATATTTACTTATTGTCACCTTATTACCTTTATATTTGGTAGAAAAAAAGCATTTGAATATTTACAACGTAGCGGGAATTTGGGTTATTCATTAGCTGTTAAACGCTTAGAGATTATTTTTAAAAGAAAAAACACCTTGCTTAAGAAAAATGAAGGATAAAATAGTTTAAATATCTTTATATTAATAATATATAACTTAACTTTTTTTCTTCAATTCTTTTATTACTTAATGGTGCTGTTAAAATAATAAATAAATGGGCTATAAGAGCCCATTTTTTTGGGGGGGCTTTTTTACAGCCCCTTATATATTTTTATTTTCTAAAATAATCTTGATATTCTTTTAATTCAACATCAATTCTTTCTCCGTTATTATTTAAATACCAATATCCAAAGGTAATATTTTGAATATATTCTCCAAAAATATCTTTAGATAATGTAATTTTTCCTTTAGCGAAATATGATTCAATACCATTAAATACAATTTTCATTTCGCTTATATTACTACATTTATCATTATCATCATAATTTACAGTGAAGATATATTCATCATCAGTTTCTTCTAAAACAATTCCAAGGAATTTAAATCCACTCTTCTTTGTTACAAGACTACCTATGGTTAATGTATTATACAAAGTGTCTCCATCTTTATAAAGGACTTGATAACCATATGTATTATTATGTACTAAATTTTCTATTTCTAGTAAACCATTTTCTGTTTTATAGATTTCATTTTCAATCATAATATAAGTTTCATAATCTTTATAGTTTTCATTTATTGTTGTAACATTAAATTTAGCTGTACTATCTGTTGTTGTAACATCAACTTTATATCCAGGATCTTCCATAACCATTAGAACACAGTTTCCATCACTTCTTTCTCGACCATCACTAGGAGTGTTTAAAACTTTTAATCCTGATTCTTCTCTAACAACGATTGTTGATGAACCTCCACCATCAAGATTATAACATTCTATGCAACCATATGTTTTCATAATAGCCGCAAGTTCACTTCCATCAGCACCATACATATCATCCCCACCTTGGCGTCCATCAATAACCATCATAACAATAGTTCCGTCAGCTTTTACTCCAACAACAGTACGTGGGGCTCTATCACCAATATATCCTTCAGGTAATTGATTAGGATCATTATAAATAGTAGTATTAAATCCTGTAGCAGATTTTACATTTTCAAATTCACCAGTAAATTCATATTGTAATCTTATTCTTAAACCTTCTTTTAAAGCATTATTTATTTCTTGATTATCAGATACTATAGCAAAACTACCTTTATTAATTGACATAGTTGCTCCTGTTGTAACGCTAGATATAGTTCCTAAACCATAAAAATCTGTTGCATTATTTGGTAATGCTCTTTCAGCATTCTCAATGTAATAAACATTTTTAGATGTATTTAATTCAGCAGGAACGTATGTCTTATTTTCATTATATATTCCAAAATACACACTACTTTGTCCATCTTGTGGTTCTGTGTTTAGACTCTCTACCTCATATTCTTTAACAACATTTCCATTTTCATCATAAATTGCTAAAATCATATTTGTAGTTCTAATTACATCATGAGAAGCAACTAAAGAAGTTGAAGAACCATCATTTGTAAATCCTATAGTTCCTCCTCCACCACCGAATCCATTAGTAGTTTTAAAGAATTCTCCATCAGATACGTTTTCGCCTGTTGTTTGATATGGCAAATTACCATTAGCATTTATATCAAAGAAATCTCCATTTATAGCACAAATAACTTTTTCACCAGGATGTTTTTCTTCATAGTCCTGTATCAAACCTTTTACAGATGTAAGAGTCCATATATCACCATTTAAATTAGCCCAAGGTACAATTTTTGTTTTTGTTGTTGAAGGAACTTGAAGAACATGAACTGTTTGAGGATAATCTTTTCCAGGCTCAATTGTACCACTAATTCCAGTATAACCATCGACATCGATTCCAGCTGTTAATGTTGATGTATAAGCATAATAAGTAGTTTCAGTAATTCCGTTCATTAATTCATAATAATATTTTACTGATTCTTCTGTATATGTTCCACAATATTCTCCTGCTGAAGTGCTTCCAGAAAATTCCATTTTTTCATTTTTCTTGATTACTGTGATTAATTGACTAGTTTTAATATTTTCATTTTCTTTTAATTGAACAGTAATATAACACTTACCAGTAGACTTAGCTGTTACATTTCCAGTTTGATCAACTGTTGCAATATTTTCATCAGATGATTTATAAATAACTTCATATTCAATATTTTCAGGATAAGATGATATAGCAACAGATACTTGACCACCTTCTAATATTCCTTGAGGACAATCAAGATACAATCTTTCTACTTTTCTTTTTAATTCCTTAACTTCTAAATCAACACTCTTTTCAATGTTAGTACTATTTACACTATATGAAATAGTTAATGTTGATAATCCTTCTTTGTTTCCTAATAATAATCCTTTATTAACTAAAATATTATCATTAGAAACTTTATATGAATAATCATTTAGCTTAACATTATTAGGTAATGCATAAACACTATATACTAATACTTCATTCTCTAATAATGAACTTTCAACTTCTACTTTTATATCATCTATTTCATAAACTGTCACATCATATGTTTTAGAAATCTCTTTATCTAAGTATGTACCTTTAATGGTAATTTGAGTAGAACCAAGTTTTAGCGCAGTAAATATATTATTTTCAAACTTAATTACACTTTCATCAGCAACCTTTACCTCTACATTTTCTAGTTCAACCTTAAATGGAGATACTTTTGCTTCCAATGTTAAAGTATTATTCATAAATAAGTAGTCTTGAATATTTGTATCAACAACTGGTTCAATATATCTATTAACAACTACCTCTATTACTTTAGTAATAGAAATACCGTTATAAATTGTACTAACAGCAACTTTTGTTTTTCCAAAACCTTTTGCTAGTATTTTACCATTTTCAAAAGCAACAACTTTAGTATCTACTGGAGTGCACATAAAGTCAGCTACTTTTATATGATCAGGTTCAACAAATACATCAAAGACAACTTCGTCTCCTTCAATCAAAGAAAAATCACCTTCAATAGTTAACTCAAACCCTGGTAAAACCACGATTTCAAGACTATAAGTAACATCAATTCCGTCAATATTTATGATAATTTCCAAAGAAGAATTTCCTATATCAAATGCTTCTAAAACTAGACTATCACCATCAAAATATAAAATATCTTCGTTTCCAATTAACACTTCATAATCAGATATTTCCTTATCATCATATTTAACTACAACATCAATAATTTGCCCTACATATATAGTTGCTGGAATATTAACATCAAATCTCTCATCTTCTAGTTTGTCATATATTGCATTAACTACAATATCAGATGTTACATTTGTGAAATCTTTATCCCATTCTTTAAAAGCAAATCCATCAAACACAGGAGGATTTGGAGCAATGGCATCTTTTCCTTTTTCGACTTCAATAGTCTCAATAATATTACCATCTTTGTCTAAAAAATCTACTTTGAATTTTATAACTTCTGGCTCTTTAACAACTATATTAAATTCTTTTACTAAGTCATAGCCTTTGTATTTAGTGGCTACTTTTACTACTGTAGAACCACTCTTTAATGCTGTTAATTTTCCATCAGAATATTCTACAATTCCTTCCTCAGTTGTAAAGACAGTGAAATCTGTTATAACTACATTATCAATTTTTTCCTTAACAACTATTTCTGCTTTATCTCCTACTGTAAGTTCCTCACTGCAAGAAATTACAAGTTCATAATTATTAATAACCTCTTTTTCATTTACAGTAACTTCCTTACTTACTTTAATTAATTTATCATCTATTTCTTTTGAAATAACTATTGTAGTTGTGCCTGCTTTTACACCAGATACAGTTCCCTTACCTATCTCTAATATACTAGTATCTTCTGATTCATAATTATAATCAAAGATGTCTACATCATTTAATTTAACCACATAGTTAGACTTTTCACCAACATATACTTTCTCTACAACTTCGACAGTTAAAATATTTTCTTTTTCTTCTTCACCACAGCCAATAAATGTCCAAAGACATACAAATAATAATAGAACTGATAAAATTTTTTTCATAAGTGTCTCCTAACCTATCATAAAATAATTTATTAAAAACTTTGCTATTCCATCATTGTCATTGGAATCACAAACGTATCTAGCTTTATCTTTTAATATTTCTAATCCATTGCTCATAATAACACCAATAAAACTTGCCTCAACAAAATCCCAATCACCCACATCATCTCCAAAAGATATTACCTCGTTTAAAGTCATTCCTAAATCTTCTAAAACTATCTTAAGTCCATTCAATTTTGAACACTCTAAAGGGGAAATTCTAGCCCAAAAACCATTTTCATACCTAGAATAATTTAATTTATATTTATTAGATAGTGAAATAGATTTATACTCATCACCTTTATAAAGTAATATTTTATAGGATTTTAAATAAAAATCTTGTAAATTATTCGTTTTCTTCAATAACAAATTTTCATCAAGAATATTTGTTGTGTACCAATCATTTTCAGTTTGAACAGACACTACTTCACTAAAAGTCATAGCATCTTTAACTATTGAATATGTTAATTCCTCATCTATAAATTCTTCATATATCCTTTTCAAATCTTTATTGTATATGTCAGCACCAGCATTGCATATCATATAATCGGCTTCTATTTCCTTAAAGTATTTCAATGTTCTTTGGAAACTTCTTGCTGTGTTTATTATAATCTTGTGCCCAAGTGATTTACACTTATTTAAAACATCCTTAGTAACAGACGTTATTTTCTTGTCACTAGTTAATAGAGTACTGTCTAGATCAACACATATAATCATTATATCACCTTTATTATTATACATCATTTGCTCATAAATATCAATTATTTGAATAAAATGACTAAAAAAGCTATAGTAAGTAAATACTATAGCTTTTTAAATCTTATCTTTATTAGGCATGGAGAACTCACATCCGCAGTACTCTTGTCTATATATATTATATTTCTTTGAAAGTTTTATTGATTCATGGTATCCATTTTCAAGTTTAAAATCAGAATATAGATATTTTACATCATATTTCTTTTCTAATTCTTTCCCAATTTCATTTAACCATTTAGAAATTTTATGAGGACTAATTGATATAGTTGTTGAAAAATAATCATAGTTATCCTTTGCCATTTTTGCTGTTAATTCCATTCTAAACCTGTAACAGTTATAACACCTTTTTGACTTTTCTGGAAGATTTTCTAAGCCAACTATATTTGAGATGTAATCATTGTGATTATATGGGATTTCTAAAACCTTAATATTTAATCCCATAGATTCAATTAATTTTTTTTGAGTATATAATCTCAGATTATATTCTTCTTCAGGATATATATTAGGGTTATAATAAAGAATCGTTATATTAAAATATTTATTTAAAAACTCTAAAACATAACTACTACATGGCCCACAACAACTATGTAATAATAAACTTGGTTTATTTCCCAATATAGTTATTTCTTTTATTTTGTTTTTTAAATCAAGATATGAATTTATATCTTCTTTTTGTATCATTTCAAGTTTGTACCATTTGGTAGTTAGATCAAATAATGTGTAATCTTCATACTCGTTATATTGTCCTTTGTATACAAGTTTACTATACATTGATGAATCATAAATAGTTACATTCTTTAGATTATCTATTTCCAAAAGATCATTTCCAATCCCATATTTCAAACATTTTATGTATTCAATTCTTTTATAATTAAATCCACAATTATCAATGGTATTTTTAACTTTATTATAAATCGTTTCGTTTATAAGTATCGTCTTATAACCTTTAGTAAAATCAATTTTATAATAATCTTTAATAAAATGATAAGAAAATATATTCTCATCATCTTTAATTATTAGAGCATCACCTATATTTAACATCTCACATTTCATATCTTCAATTGAATAATACGAATAAAGTGTTGGAAACTCCATGTATAGTGCTTTAATTATTTCATTTTTCATCATAATTTCTTTCCAAATAATATATATTTAATACTATGCACTCTATTATATCATAATTCTAAGATTTTTTAAATGTTTTTACACTTAATAAAGGTCTTTACGCTCGTAAACTATTATATTAATAATCAATAAGAGAACACATAGGAATAAACAATAATATCTATAAAAATAATTATGGTGTAATCTATTATCAAAATATATAGGAATGAAATAAAATATTATTTTTGTATCGATTATTGATGAAGTAATAAAAATACCTAAAGAAATGAAAATACAATAAAAATAATCAAATATTTGGATTATTAAAATACTTAAACCAACATAGTAAATAATACCTATTCCTAAGTCAACAAAATAATTTAATATTGAATACTCAATCATAAAAAATTTATAATAACCTATCATTGCTATAGTTACAGTCTCTATAAAAGAAAATATCAATAGATAAATCAGCAATACAAGATATTTTGTTACAAAATATTTTTTTCTTGAGATTATTTTTGACAATATCAGACATCTATATTGATCATTATCCGAAAAGAAAGAGTATCCAGATATAATAATGCTAACTGTTATAATAAATATTCTCATTATATCATATGAAACCTGATAAAAACTTTCTATCAATTGCTTATATGATAATTCTTTTGGAAATGAGTTTAATAGTAGTACATATATTAATAATCAATAAGAGAACACATAGGAATAAACAATAATATCTATAAAAATAATTATGGTGTAATCTATTATC
>JAZNJG010000141.1:0-16355 GCA_045577945.1 Bacilli bacterium
TGATACATTTTTTTATAAAAAATTGCATAATTTTTCATTTTAATAAGTAATTTATGATTTTTCTTTCTTATTTAATTATTATATAATTTTGCATAAGAAAGGAGGGGTATAATGTTAAATAATGTAATATTAGTTGGGAGAGTAGTAGAAGAACCAAAACTTGTGAAGACAGACAAAGGACATTGTGTTACAAACTTAGTAATAGCGGTACAAAGACCATTTAAAAATGAAAATAATGAATATGATACTGATTTTATACCAATTACAACATGGATGGGTCTAGCAGAACTAATTTGTGAATATGTTGGTAAAGGATCTATTTTAGGATTTAAATGTCGTTTAGGAACACATTTGGTTGATATTTCTGAACAAAAATTTAAAACTATTGATGTTATTGCAGAAAGGGTATCTTTTATTAAATTAAATCCTAGATCACATGATAAAAACGATAAAAAAGATAATATTGTAATAGTTGATGAAAACGTAAAGGTAAATGAATTTAATGATTTGATTAATGATGATTATGACGATTCAGATGATTAATATTATTTAAAGCAAAATAATCTATATTTTATACACAATTATATGCACGCAGAAAAAGGAGCAAGCGATGAAACTTGCTCCTTTGTTTTTGAACAAAAAAATGGTTTGAAATTAATTAAATCATTAATTCTCTATGCCTAACTGCTACGATATCTATCTTTTTAAAAGGTGTGTGGGACTATAAGTCACTTGTTTAATCATCCTTCTTTGATGAATGATAGTTATATTCATATTTATCTAAATTGTATCCCTTTATTGTTTGATATTTAATATTTAATTCATCATCAACAATTTTAAAACTAATTGAATCTTTTAATATTTGCAAAATTCTTCAATACGTTTGTATTATCATACACATATGGATCGTTACTCATTTATAAAATTCCTTTTTATCGCGAATACAGCTGTTTCATAATCAATTTGACCACATGAATATAAATTTAAAATATTTTTATTTTTTTCACTTACTTTTCCATTTCCAGTAGTTGATTCTATAATCATGGCAAGATTAGTGTATTCTTCGTTATTATTTTTAGGTAGTTTTATCTCAAAGGGAAAACCTCCTCTAAATGAATTTAATTCTACATTGTCTTTATTTCTTTCCGGATCATTAAGTGCTTCATTTATTAAAATAGCTGCTTGCATTTTTGCAATAGTTTGTTCATATAACTCAACACTCATAAGAACCATATCACTGTAACCATTTTTAGTTATCACAATTGGTGTCTCACTCTCTTTACATATTTTAGAAATATTGGCTGTATTCTTAAGTTCATTTATTGGTAATATCCTTGGTAACACTTGCATAATAACCCCTAATTTATTATATTCTTTTTATGGTATAATTATACCATAATTATCATTATTTGTCAATAAAGAAATAAGCCATCACAGATGACTTATAGACACATTCTAATGGCAAGGTACGACACTATTAATACAATTTAAGTGTAATCGTATATTAATGAAACCACCTTGCCCAAATCGTTTAATAATGAAACCACCTAGCATATCGTTTAATAATTCAATACTACTTACTATACCTATTTATTACCTTAATATTTTCTTTTTCAAATAAATATAATAAATGTTTTTTTACATCTTTGATATTAGATAATAAATAAGTAAAATATTCACTACCTTTTGAAGTGAAAAGAACAATCTTAAGACCATAATTTGCCGGCCAAAAATTTACTTTTTCAATATTACTAATATCAATAATTTTCACATCATCTTTATCATAAAAGTATAGGTATTTGTCATCTATTACTTTAATACCTATATGAGGTAATTTTAACAAATTAAAAAAGCAAATCATGAATCCTATCCCTATAAGAAACAATGCAATTGATGCAAATTTTTTATTTCCTTCAGCAAAGAATATACACAGTATAGCAATAATAAATATCAAGATAGCTACACCTAAAAAAATATAAGGCTGTTTTTTAGAATTATAGCCAATTAATGTTACATTTTCTTCCATAAATTCACCAATTATACCTTTCTTATTGATCATAATTATGATTTTATTCTTTCGTTGATATTTTTTTAAATCCTTTATTTAAAATTAATTTCACCAACAATATTTAATTTTGTTCCATCAAAAATAAATATTCTTTCTTGTTTTGACTCGCTAATTTCAAATGGCATATACGACCATACTACTTTATCAGCCTTATAAATCATAATGTAATTGTCTGACCTATCTGAATATTGCGGATTATAAATTTCCAAATAAAATCTGTCTTCTCCGTTATTAGTAAAAGAAAATTTAAATAATCCATCCTCAAAATTTTCAGATATTAATTTATAGATATTATCATCTAATTTACCACCACATGGATCTTGATTATAAATTCTAATAGTATTTATTGCTTTAGATATAATCACTGCTGAATATGAAGCAACAGGATAAATTTCAAACTTTTCTGTTGATTTATTGTATGACCATCTTTGCTTTGTTTTCCTATTCATATTTAAATACTTTGTATATTTATTAATTAAACTAACATAGTGTTTTTCATCATAACCTTTTATGACTTTTAGTATGTTTTCAAAAAGATATTTTCTTGTTTCATATTCACCATATCCATAAGGATATTCTTTCATAAGATGTTCTCTTTTATTTTTTTCCTCCAATAAATAATGATCAAATGCACAAGATTCAATAAGTAATAAAGTAGCTGATTTAATTGTAAAAACTGGAAAACCATCAACTTCAACAGGACCTCTCCAATCGTCAACTTGACAATGAATTAATCCAAATTTCTTATATATTTTAAAGTCTTCATTATATTTAATATTATGATTTTTAAGTGTTCTTTTGCATTCACTTATTATTTTCAAACTCTCAAACATATATAGCCACTTCCTTTGATTTATTATATCATATTTTCTTTGTATTTACTATGAATTTGTATAATCGTTTAATAGTGTGAAACCACTTATGATATTGTTTAATAATGTGAAACCACCCAACTAAATCGTTTATCGAATAGACACACTAAAAATAACAATTTATACACTTAAATCATTAATAATCATTTAAGTAATTCCATACGGGTAAGATTTGAACCCTTATAAAAGCACAAAAAAAGGCTTGATACATTGTATCAAACCTAACGTTTCATAATGGAGCAGGTAACGGGGATCGAACCCGCATCTTAGCCATGGCAAGGCCACATAATAGCCATTATACGATACCTGCACAACAAAAGCACTATTATTATATCACATTTGAAAAATGAATGCAAGTGTTTTTTTAAAAAAATAATGTTTTTTAAAAAAATTTTATTTTATAATTACATATAAAGATATTAGATAAGTAATAAATAATGTTAAATTTAAGAAATTTTTGTTGGAAAATTTAGGATTAAATAAATCGTTTTATTTAAACGATAACCGATAGAAAAAATATAAAAATAATAATAATTTTGCTTGTAAAAAAACCATTTTTTTGGTATAATATATTTATAAAAAAGGAAGATGATATAATGATTTTTACAATCGTTGACTATATAGTTTTAGGTGTTTTATTGTTGTTTTTGATTATTGGTTTAGCCAAAGGATTCTTTAAAATGGTTTTTTCTTTATCAAAAAAAATAATTTCACTTGTTTTAGCATATTTTTTAGTTTCTCCTGTTAGAAGTTTTGTTATTAGTTCTGAATTAGGACTTAAAATTAATAATTATTGCTTGGATATTGTTAATAGTAAGTTAGGAGATTTAGCTTTAATAACAAATCCTTCAGCTGAGCAAATTGAATCTTTATCCGATTTATTGAATTTACCTAAATTTGTTATTAATTTATTATATAAAGCTTTTCAAAATGATGTTACAACAATGCCATTGGGAGAATCTATTGCGCAAACAATTTCATATTATTTTATAACTATTGTTTCTTTTATAGTTTTAGTCATTGTTATTGCGTTACTTGTATTTATTCTTGCTAGACTTTTAAACTCATTATTTGAAACACCTGTCTTGAAACCAATAAATCGTTTGTTGGGAATGGGCTTAGGCTTAATAATAGGAGTTATGATTATTTCATTTATTTTTTTAATTGCCCAATCAATGGTTTCTTTAGATTTTGTTGGTGATTTAATTGAAAAATACATTGATCCTAATAATCCTGAATTTGGTATTGCAAGATTTTTATATAATAATAATTTCTTATTATATGCTTTAGAAAATATTATTCATATAAATGATATTTTCTAATTATTACTATAATATATATAATTGATATATTAAAAGAGGACCCAGGTAGGGTCCTTTAATTTATCTATCAATAATTTTTATTCCTTTTTTATCCATATAGTCAATGTACATTTGTTCTTCAACTACACTCCATTTTACACAAGATTTTGTGTTTTCAGGAATAAAGTAATATAAAGTTTGATCATGATATATTTCAAAGTCGATGTTAGCACCAAAAGGGAGAGCAGGTACATTTTCTAATTTAAATAAAATGTCAACATTTTCTCCATTTTTTGTACCTTTATAATTAATCCCATCATGAGTTAATGTACAAACCCCTTGACCAACTTCTTTAAAACCATTTCCCTTTGGATCAGGATGTTTTAAAATAACGTTGCTTTGAAGTATATAATTCTCATCTTGAATGTTATTTCTTTCGATAGATTTTTGTAAATTATACCAATCTTTTATTGTAGAAGGTATTTCTTTAGCATCAGAAACAAACTTGTATTTATTTGTTAGTGTTATTTTAGTATGGCAATGATTGCATGTTAATTTATTACCTTTTGTGGAAATAGTATATTCGTGTCCACAAACAGGACATAAATATAAAATATTTTCTAGTCCTTCAGCAAATCTTTTACCTTTAAATGTGACATTGTTTTCTTCAATCCATTTGTATTCATCGTAATACATATGATCATATAACTTATCATATATTTCTTGTAAAGATAATGTTTTTAATTCATCTTTTGTGAATAAATGAATATACTCAATATCTATTCTACCTTTTCTTGAGTTCTTAGCCCATTTTGGTTTTGATAAGTATGCTCCTTGGTTTTTTATTAAGTAAACATCTACACATTCTTTCTTTAAAAGTTTTACAGTACTTGGAATGATTGATTCTAATTCTCCATGTGGGGATAACCTTCCTTCTGGAGCTAGAAAAACAATTCCTTCATTCTTTAGTACTCTTTTAATGTTTTTAATTGAACTGATATCAGGTTGATATAAGAACTTTGGAAATGCTCCAAGGGCATGAATTAATCTACCTAAGTGATAATTGCAGAAGTAGTAGAAGGCTGTAACAATATTTACTCTTTGAGGGTACAATGGAGCTACGTCTATCATAAAGTCTATTGCTGAACCATGATTGAATAAGATAATGCTTGGTGTGTTTAGTCTTTCAATACCATTTTTCTTAATTTTATATTTATATTTTAGTTTTGTAAAGAAACCTATAACTTTAGCAAATAGAAAGTATAAAAATTTATTTTCATGTATGACAACAGAATTATGGAAATCAGCCATTTTTTTCTTTGTAAAGATTCCCGATACTTTTGCACTTAACAAGAAATATAATATTATATATGTAATGATTATTAAGGCCATTATTCCACAAGACCAGTATAATTTAGCAAATAAGAATATACATAGTATAGTTAACATAATAATAAATGGAATTGCCCATATAACAGTTGCTCGGAAACTTCTGTTTAATACATGTTTAATAAGTTTCTTTTTGAATTTGAAGAATAGTTCTACAAGAATAAAGATCAATAAACTAAAGATTAAAATAGGTACTAATTCCCTTAAATCAAAAATTTGAGGGTTACGAATAATTGTAGTGGCCGCAATACATAAAAGTATTGATGGGAGAGTTGCAAAAGTAGTAATCAAAATATACCTAAAGAACTTCATTTTATTTTTTGCGGCTGTATAGGCAATTACACCATATGGAATTATAGGTGCAAAATATAAACCTAAAACAAATATTGTTAAAGATTTTTGGTCTTTTTTCTCATTATTATTGATTAAGTCTTTGTTCATTTTCTTTGTTTTGATTTCAAAATTAAAGAAATTTACAAGTAAATATATTAAAGTGTTTCCTAATGCAATACCTAATAAACAGATAACTACTCCCCAATACTTACCACAGATTAAACCTGTCAAAAGTTGTGTAGGTTCTCCCGGCATAATAGTTAGGAATACTTGGAAGGCATTTAATAAACCTAAAATAATATATTTTAAAGGACCATATTGATCATATTCTTTTATCCTATTGTTAAAGTCATCGATATTATTATTTATAATTATTTCTTTTAATGGATTATACAAATCGTAAATAAAATATCCGATTACAACTATAATAAATATAACGAAAATAGCAGAAAAAACTTTTTCGAATATTTTTCTAATCATTAAATAACCTCCTCGCATACCATTATATCATATAATTAAAGAAAGAGCAAAGGTTAATTAATTTTTGATATAAATAATATGATTATATTATTGTAAGAATTGATATAATATATACTATTATTTAATTATTTCAAAAAAATTATTTTGTAAAATAATAATTGACTTTAATATTATTTTATGATATAATATTGATGTTGTAAATACTACAACCGCTCTAATTTGGTCAATAAGTAATTGTAATTGTTTTATAATTCACCACTAAAGGCGTGACTTAAAAATTTTATAGGAGGTAAATAGTAATGTTTGCAATTATTGAAACTGGCGGAAAACAATATCGCGTTAGTGAAGGTGAAGAACTTTTCATTGAAAAGTTAGAAGTAGCTGATGATGCAGAAGTTGTTTTTGACAAAGTATTAATGCTAGATGATAAAGTTGGTGCTCCTTATGTTGAAGGTGCTAAAGTAACTGCTACTGTTGTTAAACATGGTAAAGGTCCAAAAATTATCGTTTACAAATACAAATCAAAGAAGAACTATCATAAGAAAAAAGGACATCGTCAACCTTACACTAAAGTTAAAATTGCTTCAATTTTAGCTTAATTAATTGGTGAATGATGACTTGCGCTACTGTTTATTTTAATAATGATAAAACGGTAAGTCGTATAATGGTTAAAGGGCATAGTGGATATGCTGATTCTGGTTTTGATATTGTATGTAGTGCGATTTCTACATCAATGATTTTAACAGCTAATTTAATTACAAAATTAAGTTGTAAAGAAAATTATATTATTAATATTGATGAGAAAACTAATATCATTGATATTATGATAAAAGAATTTGATACTGAAAGAGTATTAGAAAAAGTTATGGATAACTTGTTTGAATCTCTTAGAAGTATTAGTTCTGACTACCCAAAATATTTTAAAATCATTTTAGCAAAATAAATATTTTGGAAAAAATTTTATAAGGAGGATTACTCATGTTTAGATTGAATATACAATTTTTTGCGTCTAAAAAAGCAGCTGGTTCTACTAAGAACGGTCGTGATTCACATGCTAAGAGATTAGGATGTAAAAAATCAGATGGTGAATTCGCTTCTTGCGGTTCAATTATCTACCGTCAAAGAGGAACTAAAATTTATCCTGGAAAGAACGTAGGAATTGGTGGAGATGACACTTTATTTGCTACAGTTTCTGGAATTGTTAAATTTGAGCGCAAAGGTAAAGACAAAAAACAAGTGTCTGTTTATCCTGTTGAAGCTTAAGATAAATAATGCACTTGTATAAGTGCATTTTATTTTGTTTAAAATTATTAACAAAATTTTGAAAGGAGAAAGACAAATGTTTGTTGATGAGATTACTATAAAAGTTAAAGCTGGTAATGGTGGTAATGGATGTGTTGCCTTTCGCCATGAGAAGTTTGTTGAAAAAGGAGGACCTTCAGGTGGTAATGGAGGCCGAGGTGGAGATATTATTTTTGTTGGGGAAAGAAGCTTAACAACTTTAATTGACTTTAAATTTCATCGCCATATAAAAGCAAAAAATGGTGAAAATGGACAAGCTAAAGACTGCTATGGTGCAGATAGCGATGATGTTTATGTAAAAGTTCCATTAGGAACTGTTGTTAAAGATTTAGCTACTGACACTGTTATAGCTGATATTACTAAAGATAAGGAAGAAGTTATAATAGCAAAAGGTGGAAAAGGCGGAAGAGGTAATGCTTCCTTTGCTACTTCTAGAATTACTGCCCCTCAAATTTGTGAAAAAGGTTTACCTGGTGAAGAAAAAGAATTAAAATTAGAACTAAAAATGTTAGCTGATGTTGGCTTAGTAGGTTTTCCAAGTGTTGGAAAATCAACATTACTTTCTGTTGTTTCAAATGCAAAACCAAAGATAGCTGCATATCATTTTACAACTCTTTCTCCTCAACTAGGTGTAGTTAGAATAAAAGACGGAAGAAGTTTTGTTATGGCTGATTTGCCTGGTTTAATTGAAGGTGCTTCAAATGGGCTTGGTTTAGGAATTAGATTTTTAAAACACGTTGAAAGAACAAGAGTATTGGTACATGTAATTGATATGTCTTGTACAGATGGAAGAGATCCATACGAAGATTATTTAAAGATTAATGAAGAATTAAAAAATTTTGATCCGATGTTACTAAAGAGACCTCAAATTGTTTGTGCTAATAAGATGGATATGCCAGAAAGTAAAGAAAACTTAAAAGTCTTTAAAGAAAAAATTGGTGATGTACAAGTTGTTGAAATAAGTGCTTACACAAGAAGTAATATTGATGAATTATTATATAAAGTAGCTGATGCTTTAGAAACTGTTACTTTAGATGATTTCATTGAGAAAATTGCTGATGAGGTTGTTGAATACAAATACGTTAAAGAAGAAGATCCATTTACAATTACTAAAGCTGATGATGGAACTTACGAAGTTACAGGACCAATGGTAAAAAAATACTTCGAAGTTACCGATTTTACTCATGATGCTAATGTCAAAATGTTTGCTAGAAGACTTCGAATTCTTGGTGTTGACGAAGAATTAAGAAGACTTGGGGTAAAACATGGAGATACAGTAAGAGTTCTTGGATATGAATTTGAATTTTTAGATTAAACAATACAAATAAATAATAAATTATAACTTTTAAAACTTATGGGACTTCACTGAAGCCTAAAAAGGAGGATAATATGAATAATAAAAGTTTAATGATTAAAAAAATTACTGGAATCGCTGTTTTTGCAGGTTTAGTTGTTGTTTTGCAATTATTTAGTAATTATGTGCAATTTGGACCAGTTAGTATTACTTTGGCGTTAATACCTATTGTTGTCGGTTCAATTATATATGGTCCTTTAGGTGGGTTTGCATTAGGTGCTATTGGTGGATTTTTAGTGTTTATTGCTCCATCTACGATTGGATTATTCTGGGATTATGGTGTATTTACTACGTTTCTAGTATGTGTTTTAAAAATGGCTCTTGCTGGTATGGTTTCTGGGTTGCTTTATAAAGCATTTAATAATAAAAATAAAAAAGTTGCTGTTATACTTTCATCTGTTAGTGTTCCTATTATAAATACTGGACTTTTTGCTATAGCTGCATTACTTTTTTATAAGGATTTACTAGCAAATTTAAATACTGCAGGTCAAAACACAATTGCATTTTTATTCTTTTCTTTTATAGGCTTTAACTTCCTAATTGAGTTTGCGGTTAATTCTATTTTATCACCTGTTGTTCTAAGATTAGTTAATATGACTAAGATAAATTCAATGAAATAATAAATATAGTTAATCACGAGTATTTCGTTTTAGAAATACTCTTTTTTTATATTTATTTATTATAAATTTTTCTTTAAATATATGCTAAAAAATGTTATAATATTATAAAAGTTGGTGATTAAAATGATAGATAAATCAGAAAATATGTATAAAAATATTGATAAAATGAAATATTCTCCTATGATGAGACAATATTTAACAATTAAGGAAAGTTACCCTGATGTTATTGTTTTCTTTAGACTAGGCGATTTTTATGAAATGTTTTTCAATGATGCTATTTTGGCTAGTAGAGAATTGGAGATTGTTTTAACAGGAAAAGATGCCGGAACAGAGGAAAGAGTTCCAATGTGTGGAGTTCCTTTCCATAGCGTTAACTCATATCTAGATAAATTAACATCTAGAGGTTATAAAGTTGCTATTGTTGAACAAACCGAAGATCCTCAAAACGCTAAGGGAATTGTTCGAAGAGAAGTCGTTCGTATAGTAACACCAGGTACTGTAATGGATGGAAGTAATTTAAGTGAGACAGATTATAATTTTATATGTTCTGTTTCTCAATATAAAGAAAGATTTGTTTTGGCATATTCTGATCTATCAACTGGTGAGAATTACCTTACGAGTTTACCATTAAGTGAGGATATATTAATTGCTGAACTACTTAAATTAAAAACTAAAGAAATAATTATTAGTTCTAAATTTAATAGAAATATATTTAGGGGAATTCAAAGTTTAGTTTCACTTACATTATCGATTGAAGACAATACTGAAGAGATTAGTTACATGAAATCCTTATCTGAAGATTTAGATAAGGAAGAAAAAGAAACATTTTTACGTTTATTAAACTATATTGTATTAACCCAAAAGAGAGTTTTAGTTCATATGCAAAAAGTCAGTAAATATAATATTACTGGATTTATGAGAATAGATTTATCTTCTCGTCGCAATTTAGAGTTACTTGAAACATTACGCTTTCAAAACAAGAAAAATACTTTACTTGCTGTTTTGGATAAATGTTCAACTGCTATGGGCAGCAGATTTCTTAAAAAAAGTATTACATTTCCATTAGTTGATAAAGAAGAAATTGAAAAAAGATATGACACTGTCTCTAAGATGATTAAATCTTTTATTGAAACAACAGACTTACGTTCTAAACTAGAATCTGTATATGATTTAGAAAGAATTGTAGGGAAGGTGTCATATGAAAGTTGTAATCCTAAAGATTTATTACATTTAAAATCATCCCTTGGTTCACTACCAGACATGATTAATTTAATAGATAAAATAAAGATTAGTAAATACTTTGACCTAAGAAAAAATATTAACAAATTTAAAGAATTATATATTTTACTCGATGAATCTATTTCCGATGATGCACCTTTTTCTAGTAAAGAAAGAGGAGTAATCAAAAAAGGTTATAATAGTGATTTAGATGAGTTAAATGAAATAAACGCTTCTGGAAAAAACTTCCTGCTTCAAATTGAAGCCAAAGAAAGAGAAAAAACTGGAATTAAAAATTTAAAAATTGGTTATAATCGTGTTTTTGGATATTACATAGAGGTACCAAAAGGAAGTGTGGGTGATGTAAAAGAAGAGTTTGGTTACATTCGTAAACAAACAATCTCTACAGCTGAAAGGTATATTACTCAAGAATTAAAAGAAAAAGAAGCCTTAATATTAAGAGCTGAAGAAAAAGCAGCAGAACTTGAGTATCAACTATTCACCAAAGTAAGAGAACATTGCAAACAATACTCTGATGAACTACAAGATTTAGCAAAAACATTATCACTTTTAGATATGATGCAAAGTTTTGCGAAAGTTTCTAATGAAAATAATTATGTAAAACCAGATATAAACGACAATGGTATTATTGATATAAAAAATGGTAGACATCCTGTTATAGAATCTACTATTGATAACTATGTACCAAATGATGTCAAAATGAGTAATGATGATTACATAATGTTAATTACTGGTCCTAATATGAGTGGTAAATCGACTTATATGAGAGAGTTAGCTTTAATTGCAGTTATGTCTCAAATTGGATGTTTTGTACCTGCTTCAAGTGCTAAACTACCAATTTTTGATGCAATTTACACAAGAATAGGAGCTGCTGATGATATTGTTAGTGGTCAATCAACATTTATGGTTGAAATGAATGAAGTTAATAATGCCTTAAAATTTGCTACAAAAAATTCTTTAATTTTATTCGATGAAATTGGAAGAGGAACTGCAACTTACGATGGAATGGCACTAGCACAAGCAATTATTGAATACATTCATGAAAATGTAAAATGCAAAACAATGTTTTCTACCCATTATCATGAATTAACAGTATTAGATAAAGATCTATCACATTTGTTTAATGTTCATGTTTCTGCTGAAGAAGTTAATGGAGATATTGTTTTTATGCATAAAGTATTTAAAGGAAGTGCTAGTCAAAGTTATGGTATTAATGTTGCAAAACTTGCTGATATTCCTTTAGATATAATATTAAGAGCTAAAGATATTTTAAATAGACTTGAAGATAGTAGCAATAAAAAGAAAGTTAATCTTTCGCTTTCTAACTATCAAGCACCATTACTTTATGATTCGAAAACAGAAAAGGAAACTATAGTGCTAAAAGATTTGAAAGAAGCAAATATATACGCTATGAGTCCTATTGATGCAATGAATTTCTTAAATGAACTTCAAAAAAAATTAAAATAATAAAATATAATATTATAATATAGGAGAATTAACTATGGGAACAATTAAAATATTAGATGAACATTTAATAAATCTAATTGCTGCTGGAGAGGTAATTGAAAGAGGAGCAAGTGTTGTAAAAGAACTTGTTGAAAATAGTATAGATGCAGGTGCTACATCTATAAGCATTTCTTTAGTTGATTCTGGGATAAAAGAAATTACAGTACTTGATAATGGACATGGGATGAGTGATGTTGAAATGAAAAAAGCTATTCTTCCCCATGCCACAAGTAAAATAAAAGATGAAACAGATTTGTTTTCTATTAGAACATTAGGATTTAGAGGTGAAGCATTAGCTTCAATTGTAGCTATATCTAATGTTAAAATCAAAAGTGCCACAACAAATGGCAAAGGTTTTATGATGGGCCTAAAAGCTGGAGCTATTACATCTCAAGCCTATATAGGGCATCCTAGAGGAACAGAAATTCAAGTTAGAGATTTATTTTATAATACTCCAGCCCGTCTACAAAATTTGAAAAGTATAAATGCTGAACTAAGTTATATTACTGATTTTGTTACAAAAATTGCAATGGCTAATCCTGAAATTTCCTTTAAATTAATTAATAACAATAATAAGATTTTTCAATCATATGGTAATGGTAATTTATTAGAAGTCATCTCTTCAGCTTATGATGTTGATGTAGCAAAAAACATGATTAATATCTGTGCCGATAATACTTTATTTAAAATTTCTGGCTTAATATCTAATATTTCAGTGACAAGAGCTTCTCGAAACAATATGACAATTATTGTTAATGGTAGAGTAGTTAGAAATAATAGTATATTAAATGCAATAATTGAAGGATATAAAACTCTTCTAACTGTTGGTAGATATCCAATTTGTGTTTTAAGTATTTGGGTAGATTATTCTTTAGTCGATGTGAATGTTCATCCAACAAAATCAGAAGTAAGATTTAGTGAAGAACAGAGATTAATTGAATTAATTAAAGAAACGATTTCAAAATCTTTATTAAGAAATAATTTAATTGTAAATAACGATAGCAAACAAATTTTAAAGAACGATCCTAAAAATGATAACTTAAATAATCCTTTTGATTCTATAACTGATGACAGCAATAACGATGATAACTATGAAGAAGATACAGAAGAAGATATATATCAAGAAGATTTTGATAATATTTCTTCTCAAGATGATCTGATTTTTGAAGAAAAAAGTCCTTTATTTGAAGAAAACTTAAAAGAAACTTTACAAGAAAATAAAATTATTGATAAATTAGTAGATGAAAAGCAAAATGCAAATAAGCCTTTCCAACAATCATTTGATTTCGTAAGAAATGATATAATTGATGGTGTTAATGACCAAGGTAATAATCTAAGTAATAATAATTTATTAAATACAAATAATAATTCAAATATAGATAATAAAGGAATTGAAAAATTAACCGAACTTCATTATGTAGGACAATTATTTGGTACATACATTTTAGCTCAAAATGAAGATTACTTTTATATGATCGATCAACATGCTGCAAACGAAAGAATAAACTATGAAAAAATAATTGAGGATTTAAAGAAAGATAATATTGTTAAATATGAAATTCTTTTACCTCCTACTTTACATTTTAATCCTTCAGAATATATAATGATTCTTGATAAAATTGATATTATTGAAAGTTTAGGGATAGAATTACAAGATCTAGGTAGTGGTACATTCGTTGTTAGAATGGTTCCTTTGTGGATTAATCAAAAAGATATAAAAGATTATGTTGAAGAGATTATTATTCAGGTTATAAATGAAAAAAAATCAACAAAAGAAGCTTTTTTGGATAATCTATCTAAGTCACTGGCGTGTAAAAGAAGTATAAAGGCTAATGAATTCTTATCAGCTACTCAAATTTCATATTTACTTGAAGATTTAATTAAATGTTCAAATCCATATACTTGTCCTCATGGCAGACCAATAATAATTAAACATTCTAAATATCAAGTGGAAAAATGGTTTAAGAGGATCCAATAATTTATGAATAATTCTAATATTATAAATTCAAATTTAGAAAAAGTTATTGTAATTGTTGGTCCAACTGCGATTGGTAAAACTAATATATCTCTAGACTTGTGTAAAAAATTTAATGGTGAAGTTATTAATTGCGATGCTTCTCAAATGAAAAAAGATTTAAATATAGGGACAGCTAAAATTGACTTAACTAAAACTGATGTTGTTCACCATTTGATTGATATTATCGAATGTAATGATACTTTTTCCTGTGCTGATTTTCAAAAGGAAGCAAGAAAACTAATAAGAGATATAAATAGTCGTAGTAAAATTCCTTTTATTGTTGGGGGGACTGGACTATATGTCTCTAGCGTAATTTATGATTATGATTTATCTCCTATCGCAAAAGCTTCTAATCATGATACATATGATCACTTAACAAACGAAGAATTGCATGCTCTTTTAACAAAAATCGATAAAGAAAGTGCAGATAAGATTCATATGAATAATCGAATAAGGGTTATAAGAGCTATAGAATGTGCTAAAAACGGATATAAAATTAGTTCGAATAATGGCAAAAAAAATAAAGTATATGATGCTCTCTTAATATGCTTAACTACTGATAGAGAAATTCTTTATCAAAGAATTAATAAAAGGGTAGATTTAATGATTGAAGAAGGATTTATAGATGAATGTAAATCTCTAATTAAAAAAGGAATAGATATTTCAAAATTACCTGACATTGGATATAAACACATTAATTCATATTTAATTGATGAACTTTCATTTGAAAATGCATTAGATGAAATAAAAAAAGACACAAGACATTATGCTAAAAGACAAATGACCTGGTTTAGAAATCAAATGGATTGTGTATTTATTGATATGAATTATAATAATCCAAATATTACGTTTGAAAAAGTATCAATGATTATTGATGAATACTTAAAAAAATAAAACTTATCGCATATTCACGATAAGTTTTTTATTATATAATATTATTGTTTTTTGTTAATGATAATTTTTATGCCATTATCTCTAAAATTTTCATCAAAAATTAATAAACTGTCATCACATTCTATTAGGCCAGAAGTTGGATTTTTAATTGAATCAACTTTACCAAGTATTTTTGCAGTAACATCGCTATATTCAAATGCTAAATCACAATCTATCATTTTACAATTTTCTAAAACAAGATTTTTACAATAACATAATGGCTGTGTTCCAATTATAGTACAATTAATTAAATGAAGATTTTCTGAGTACCAAGCTAAATACTCACCTTTAATAGTTGAATTCATAACTGTAATATTTTTGCTTCCCCAAAATGCATCTTTGGTATTTAGATTGGAGTTTTTAATAACAATATTCTCACAGTATTGAAATGAGTATTTTCCTGTCATATTTAAGTTATCAATAATCATATCTTTGCATTCAAAGAAAGGATATTCAGATGTCATTGTTACATCAAAGATATTTACATCATAGCATTTCCAAAAACATTCTTTTGAGTCTATTATTGATTTATTAATCGTAATATTTTTACATTCTCTAAACACTTTTATACCATTTAGTTTAGAATTATTAATCTCAAAATTATCAGAATACCAAATGGCAGCACGACATTTATCTGTTAATTCGCAGTTATCGATAAAAACATTATTATTATGCCAGAATGGATATCTTAGATTAAAATAAGTGGAAGTAATTTCAATATCTTTGCATTCTTTAAATGCAGATTCTCCATCTTTTGGTCCATCAATCTTTAAATTAACAAATTTAATATTATTTGAATTATAAAATGCTCTTTCTTCATCTGTTGTAATATTTGTAATAATTTTATCAATTTTTATCATATAAGCTCACCTTTAATACATTATAGCATATTTATTAATTTAATTAAAGATTATTGATTTAAATAACAAATTATTTTTTTA
>JAZNJG010000142.1:0-86968 GCA_045577945.1 Bacilli bacterium
GAGATTGAAAATTTTAATAATATAGAAAAAAATAATGATAATTTAATTCAAAATTACAATAATGAGATTATATCAAGTGAATCAAAAATACAAGAAATTGAATCAAGTATATCAAAATTAAATAATAATATAAATGAAATAGGAAAATTAATTAAAAATATAGATAGTGATAAAAATAATTTAAATAAATTAGAAATTGTTGAAAGAGAATTAAAAGTTAAATTAGATAGTATTCAGAAAGAATATCAATTTTTTAACAAGAATAACATATGCCCAGTATGTTCACAAAATATAGATAAAGATTTTAAAGATGAAAAAATAAATAGTAACTTAAATAAGATTAATGATATTAAAGATAATATTACAAAAATCGAACTAAAAAAAGATAAAATCAAAGATAATATTCAGAATACAAACATTTATAATGATAAAGTTAATAATAAAATCAGAGAGCTAAATAATAAGTTAAATCAAAATATTATAAATAAAAATAGTTTGAGCGATTATATTAACAAATTAAAAAAGAATATATTAGAGATTAATAAGTTAAATAAAAATAATACAGAGAGTAAAAAGAATATAGATGAAATTAAAAAACAAATTAATATACTAGAAGATAAATATAATAAATTATATAACACACAGAGGTATTTAGAAGCTATATCTATAATGCTTAAAGATAGTGGTATTAAAACTTATATTATTCGAAGCTTTTTACCAAGAATAAATCAACTTATAAGTAAATATATGGATATATTTGGATTTAACTGTTTATTTGAACTCAATGAGCAGTTTGAAGAAACAATAAAATCTAGATATTGTCAAAAATATAGCTATGGTAATTTTAGTGAGGGTGAGAAACTTCGTATAAATCTTTCTATACTATTTATGTTTCGAGAATTAGCTGATGTTCGTAGTACATTAAAAACAAATATTTTGTTTTTTGATGAAGCTCTTGATAGCTCGCTTGATGAAGAAGGTGTTAGTGGATTTTTAGAAATTATTAATACTTTAGAAAAAGATAAAGATATATTCGTGATATCACATCACGGTGAAGCTTTTTATGATAATTTTGAAAATATTATACAGTTTGAAAAGCAAGGTAATTATAGCGTAAAAAAAGTAGATACCTTTATTGAATAAGATAATTAAAGTTGTTAAAATATTAAACATGAAATTAACTATGAAAGGTGAAATAAAAATGAAATTGAGTAAAGAAACATTGACAGTTTTGAATAATTTCTCAAATATTAATGCAAATATTTTGATTAAAGAGGGTAATAATATCCGCACACGAAGTGAATCAAATTCAATTTACAGTGAAGCTAATCTTACTGATAGATTTCCTATGGATTTTGGAATTTCTGATTTACATAATTTTTTAAATACCTATAATATCTTTAATGAACCTGAATTAACTTTTAGTGATGAGAAAGTTAATATTAAAGAAGGTAACGCTGAATATGACTATCATAGAGCGAGTGAAAGAGTACTTACATTTCCTCCTTATGATAAGAATATTGTGTTAAAAGATTATAAATCTAAATTTCAAATTGACAAAGATCAGTTTAAAAATATTATCAAAGCAGCTAACGCTATTAAAAACATTTCAAGTAATAAAGATTCAATTATTCGTTTCTATTGTAATAATAGTGATATTATTGTTGAAGCCAAACTATCTAAAGATGAGCCTATGAAGAATGTATTCAGAATTAACTTAGGTAGTGACTATGAAATTGTTAGCTCGTTTGATGTTTCAGTTAACTCAAGTAAATTTAATCTAATTGATGGTGACTATGAAATTGAAATATATGAAAGATTTATTAAACTAAGACATTCACAATTAGATTTATTCTATGTATTAGCTTGTGAGATTTTATAAAATGAGTATCAAAATTATATCTATATCAAATAATCTTTATATAGGTACTGTAGAAGATATAAACCCATCATTTGTTGTATTAAAAGATGTTTATACGATCAATAATACCATTAGAGATAACAAAACTATAGTACTTGGTAAGGTTAAGTATATTAAGAAAGGAATTGCTAGTTTCTCGCAATTTGATTATATTGCTGATGCAGATGATAGTTTAATAGAATTATATATGAAAGTTATTAGTGATGAAAAAGCTTGAAATTAATAAAATATGGTCAGAGAAATATAGACCCGATACTATAGATAAATGTATACTACCAGATAGAATTAAACATATCTTTACAACCTATAAAGAAAAAGATAATATACCTAATATGATATTATCAGGCTCTTCAGGCTGTGGTAAAACAACTATAGCTCGCGCATTATGTAAAGAATTAAATGTTGAGTGTTTAGAAATTAACGGTTCAGATGAAAATGGTATTGATGTTTTAAGAACAAAAATTACTGATTATGTATCAGCATATTCACTTAATAATCAAAAACAGTATAAAGTGATTTTACTCGATGAAGCTGATGGTTTAACTACACAAATGCAAGATGGGTTAAGAAACTTTATTGAGAAATATTCTGATTATTGTAGATTTATATTCACTTGCAACAACTTTCATAAACTTACTAGTGCAATAAAATCTAGAACAGTTCATATTCCTTTTGATTTTACAAATGAGGAAAAAAATAAATTAATATTTGAAATGAGTAAAAGAATTTCAAATATTTTAAATAATGAAAATAGAAAAACTGATATGACTATAATAGGTCGTGTTGTATTAGAAACCTTTCCTGACTTTCGTAACGCTATTAATACATTGGAAAATATTGATAGTAATGATTATAAAGAGTTTAAAAAAACAATTGATTCTAATTCTTTTAAGGATTTAATTGAAATTATGAAATCCAAAGATTTTCCAAAAATGGTTAGTTGGGTTGAAGAAAACTGTAAATCAAATGAAGAGATGTTGTTTACTAAAATATACGATAGCGTATCAGATATATTTCAAGGAACAAAGAAATGTCAAGCTATACTTGATTTAGCAGATTATCAGCAAAAATTTTATTTTGCAAAAGATAAAAGAATCACTTTATGTGCTTGTATAGTAAAATTATCGACGTTAATTTAATTAAAAGGATTAAGTAAAATGGCTAATGAAGAAAATTCTGTTGTATGTGTTCATTTATTAAATGGTGAGACTTTAATTAGTGGTATTTCAAATATGAAAGAAAATTGGATTACACTAAATCAACCATATGTATTTGCATTAAATCCATTAGATAATAAAACAATTCAATTTATACCATATTTAAATGAATTTACATCTGATGATTTATTTGATATTAATGTGAATTCAGTAGTGAGTATATTTAAACCTCATGAGAAATATGCTTTAAAATATATTGAATTTGTTAAAAATGGTGATTCAAAAACATTATTGACTGAGTAGTGATATGAATATGATTAATGAGTTATTTGATATTAGCGAGTGTAGTGAAAAAATCACTACATCGCAATATCAATATAATAATATTACTGATAATTATAAAGAACCGACGTTAACTGAGTGGTTAAATTCAATTAATTATGATAAAACATACTTATTAGATAATTTAAATATTAAAAAATACCCACAATACATTATTAATATGTGTCTTTATAAGAACCGTGATATATTATACTATATTGATGTATTAAATTGTCTAGATGTTAATAATAAAATGCATTATGATTTTTTATTAAACAGTATTCCAGCTAAAAAAAGATGGGCACCTTTTAGTAAAAAGAATAAAAATATAGATGATGTCGACCTAGTGAAAAAATATTTTAATGTTAGTTACAATCGTGCATTAAAGTATTACATGCAATTAGATAAGGAAGATATTGAAATTATTAAAAAAATTTTTGAAGTGGGTGGAATTAAGAATAATAATAGAAAGAAATAAATATCTATAAATAATTCATATAGAGTAATAAAGGATGGTATTTGATGAAAGATTTTAATGTTGAAGATTACATTCTCACAAGAGAGGTAAAATTAACCTCACCTGAAAAATTTACTGTTATAATGGAAACACTTGAAAGAATTGGTATGGTGAGTTTACATAATAAAACCTTATTTCAATCTTGCCATATTTTACAGAAAAGAGGTAAATTCTATATTGTACATTTTAAAGAAATGTATGCATTAGATAATAAAGAGTGTACTCTTTCAATTGAAGATGTTGCAATTAGAAATCTAATAACAACATTATTAGTTAAATGGGGTATGGTTGAACTTGTTAATACAATCGAACCAGAACCAATTGCAAATGCTTTATCAATTAACATTATACCATACAAAGAGAGACAAAATTGGAATTTGCAGCCAAAATATAGATTTAGATATAAAAATAAATAATCTATAACTCAGGCTGCTTCGTATGAAAATAATTAATCACACAATATCATTTATTGACTATCCAAGTAATAGCGAATGGGCTATTATATTATATTTTAGTGGATGTGAGCATAAGTGTCGTTTATGTCATAATCAATTATTACAAAATCCAAATTCTGGTAAAGATATTGATATTGAAGATTTGTATAAATTGATTAAAAATCAATGTGAAAAAAATCACACTAAGAATGTAGTGTTTTCTGGTGGTGACCCTCTATATAAAACAAACATTAATATACTACGTTTATTCCTTGAAAAATATGGAAATGAATTTAATATATGTATATACACGGGTTATGATATTGAGTATGTTAAGAGAAATAATATATCAAATTTTAAGTATATAAAATGTGGTGTATATAATGAGAAACAAAAACAACCATCTGGAAATTTTGAAAATTATTTTCAACTCGCCTCAATAAATCAAAACTTTTATAATAATAAGTATGAACAAGTTAGTAAAGACGGGAGACTAGTTTATGAAAACAGCGTTAAAGATTAATTATCCTGAGTTTGATCTTGATAGTGTAATTGATGAAGATTTGAAAATTGATCTTGATAGGGTTACTTATGATAAAGTTACTACTTCTAGTACAACAAGAACAATTAAGAATATTCGTAAAAATCTTTCAGCTACTATTAAAGCTAAATATGGTGTTAGTGATAAAGATAAATTAAAACAACTAACAGATAGTATTTTAAAAATACACGGTCTTCATGAAGATAATTTTGATTTTGTTAAAAAGTTTGAAGATGGTCTGCTGGAAAGAATCAACGATATTTCAATTGATGACAATTCAAATAAAAACGATAAAGTAATGAGAGGTTATTTGAATGAAATTGAAAAACCTGTTGATAAATTAGTTGGCTATGACATGCTTTATAGAACTTTAAAAGATTTATATGGTGAGAAAGAGGCAAAAAAACTAACAGGTGAAATGTATGATTATTCACTAGGTTTATCAGACTCAAGTAATATCTTAGTTCCTTATTGTTGGGCTTTAGATGCATCTAAAATAGTAACACAGGGTCGTAATTTTGGTGTATTACCTTCAGGTCCTTGTAAACATGTAAGTTCATATATTTCTTCATTATGCGAAACAGTTCATCAGATGTCGAATCATTTAGCAGGTGCTATTGCAATTGGTTCATTCTTTCTTGATTTAGCACACGTTATGATTTACAAAGAAAGAATCACTTTAGAAGATATTAAAAGTAATAAGCGTACACGTAAGTTGATTGAAAACGAGATTCAACAATTTGTTCATTCTGTAAATCATCTATCAAGAAACGGGCAAGAAAGCCCATTTACTAACGTATCAGTATTTGATAGTGTTAAGTTAATCAGTTTGCTAGATGAAAAAAATTATGATTGGTATTTTCCAAATATGAAAGCAATCTCAACTGATAATGATTTAAGCGATAAAATGTCAGATGAAGATTTTAAAAAGTATGTAATTGATTATATATTAGTAATCCAGAATCTATATATGGATTTCTTTGAAAAGGGTGATCCAAGAAATAATGGAATGCCTTATAGATTTCCTGTTACAACAGTTAATTTTTCAAAGAATGAAAATCTTGAAATTATTGATAATAAATTTTTAAAAGAGTTTTGTAAGAGAGATGTTTCTAGATTTAACCTATTTAATAGTATGGGTACTAAAGTATGTAGTTGCTGTCGTTTGATTAACAATACAGAAATGTTAGATTTTGCAGCTCAATCAAATTCATTTGGTGGTGGTGGTTCTATTTCATTAGGATCACATCGAGTTGTTACAGTTAATTTTGCACGAATTGCAATCGAAGCTGATTCGTTTGATGAATATTTAGAAATTCTTGATGAAAGAGTTGAGGCTGCTGCTAAAATCTTACGCGCACATAAATTGATGTTGATGAAATTAACTGAAAAGGGTTATGAGCCATTTATTGCGAATGGCTATATTCAAATGAAGAGAATGTTTTCGACATTTGGTATGCTAGGTATATATGAAGCTAATAAAATTTTAAGACAAAAATTAGAAGTGAATGAAGATGTTGATTTGATTAAGGATATTTTAATTCATTTTAATGAAAAAGTTCTTGAAATGAGTAAAGTTTACAAAATAACAGGAAATATTGAACAGATACCTGGTGAAAGCTTTGCAGTAAGATTAGCTGATACAGATAAAATAATTTTCGATTTTAATGATGATTATTATAAAATGTATGCAAATCAGTTTTGTCCATTATATGAAGATTTTAGCTTATTTGAGAAACTTGAAACAGATGGTCTTTATAATAGTATGCTTTCTGGTGGAGGAATTGTACATTGTCAAATTGCAAGTGAAACAACACCTCAACAAAATGAAAAATTAATTAAATACGCATGTAGTGTAGGGTGTGAACATTTTGCACTAAATCGTGTGTATTCTAGATGTAGAGAGTGTGGAAAGGTAGTTAATTATAAGGAAGATAAATGTGAATGTGGAAGTGAAAGTATTGAATATTTAACAAGAGTTGTTGGATTCTTCACACCTGTTGATTCTTGGAATAAAACGAGAAGAGAATGGGAGTTTCCAAAACGCAGATTTACAAAAATCGATTTATAATTGAAATTTATAAATTTTTAATATAAAATAGAGATAATAATAAGTTATCTCTATTTTTATTTGATAAGTATCAAAGGTAGATCTAACTCCACAACCAATTAATTATTTTAAATGGAATTAATAAAATCCACTTTAACCCTTTTAGTATTTTAGCAAAAAAAGGTTCTCTGTACTCTTTCATATCATCAGGTATAAATTTTACTCTTTTATCCCTTAAAAGCTTTTGTTGGTATAATTTAATTTCAGTTTCATTTGGTAAGTGATCTTTACCAAATAAAGCGTATAAATCTATATATTTTCTTTTATCAAAGATTCGATTTGGTATGTATTTAATATATGATTCTGGTATTCTACCTTCAACATCTATAACTAGCCCAATTGGTTCTTCATCTTGAATTGCTTTATTTCCTATATATCGATCTCTTAATTTATAAGCTTTAATAACTCGAATTTTACCATTCATACTATACCTCTCTTTCATAATTATTTATTTCTGTATAATTTTCATAAATTAGTTGATTATATTAAAAATTTATTATATATTAAATATAAATTAAAGGAGATATAATGACTGAATATTTAAATATTGATTATGATAGTTTCTTAGACGATCAACCATCAAACTATCCATTTCGTATAATACGCTATAATTACAATAATAATTGTGGTATGTTAAAATTTTATAAGAAGCAAAAAGAATATAATTATAGTAGTAATGTAATTGAATCATATATTAGAAACAAGTTTTCTAAGTTAATAAAAAAGATTACTATCATATCTGATAAATTTATTGGTGATGAAAGAATCGTTAATTATACAGTAGGAGAACAGGTTTTAGAAATACACTTTGATCGAGAAGATAAAGAATATTATTTTACAGATACACAGATTATATCATATTTAAATAATTAAGTTGAATTTCTAATAATTGTATATAATATTATGTATAATGCGATAATAAGGTGTTAGAATAAATGGTTGATATAACTTTAACAGATGAACAAAATCAAGCTATTAAAGAATTTTTTAATTGGTTTAATAATTTTAAATTAAAATATTCTAAAAGATTTTTCTTTATTTCTGGTCCTGCAGGAACAGGAAAGACAACCTTATGCCGATTTATTTTAGATGATCTTAATTCATCTGATAAAACTGTTTGCTGTTGTGCGTTTACAGGTAAAGCATCTGTTAATTTTAAAGAAAAAACTGGTTATCCAAGTAATACAATACATTCATGTATTTATAAACCTGTTATGAAAGATGGTAAGGTTGTTGATTGGAAATTAAATTTTTATGACAGTCCTTTTTTAGAATGCGATTTAATAATAATTGATGAAATATCAATGGTGTATAAAGAATTATGGTTAGATATATTAAAATATAACAAACCTATTCTTGTGTTTGGTGATTTAAACCAACTTCCACCTGTTAATAATGATATAATATTTAGTGAAATAAATGTAGATTTTAACCTTACACAGATACACAGACAAGCTTTAGAAAATCCAATCATTCGATTATCGATTGATGTTAGAAATGAAACAGATATTCCCTATGGTAATTTTGAAGATAAAGTGCTAAAAATACGTAGAGATGAATTTGATCTTAAAAATATTTTAAAATTTGATCAAGTACTATGTGGTCGTAACGTAACAAGAGTTGAATTAAATAATTATACTCGACAATTATTAGGCTACACAACTCAATTACCATCTATTAATGAAAAATTAATATGTTTAAGAAATAATAGAGATGCATATGTGTTTAATGGGCAAATATTAAATACTATAAGTAATCCAATTAAACAAGATAAGAAAAGAGGAACATTTGATATTAGACTTGACTATAACGAAGGTTATAGTAATGTATTTACTATATTTGATGATGAGTTTCTAAGAAAAGATATACGTGAGGAAAGATGGAGGATATTAAGAGATAATCCATGGTTTTGTCAATTTGATTTTTCATATACTATTTCTGTACATAAATCTCAAGGCTCAGAATGGAACACAGTGTGTTTATTTGATGAGAGTTATTGTTTTAGAGAGAGTAGGTGGAAATGGTTATATACTGGAATTACTAGATGTAAGGATAAATTACTTATAATAAAGTAAGAGAAGAGATTAAATCTCTTCTCTTTTATTTTTTAACTTAGTTGCGCTTTTAATAAAGCTTTTACTTTTAACATATGTGATGATATCTCATCCAAAATTGCATTAACACCTCTATAAGTATTAATATCATCTATACCTATTTTAATTTCATCAGCTAAATTTAATAAGAATCGAATCATTGATTCTGTGTTATTAAAATCTTCAACATAATATTTAGTAGATTCTATCTTAAATATATTCTCGATTGATTTTAAAGAATTAGTTTCTTCTGCCATAAAATATCTTTCCATCAAACTATCTATAAAATCATCAATTGGTTCAGCAACTTCATCCATAAATTCATGTAATTCTAAAAATTGTGAACCTGTTAATTTCCAGTGTATTAATTTTGCAGATACCTTAAAAGCGTGTAATCTTGCCACCACATCTTTCATTTTCATATTTTTTACTCCTATAATAATATTTTTAATCCTAAGTATTTATGATTTTAAAATCTTATAAATAATTATAAATCTAATTTAATTTTTATAAGATTTTATCAAACATTCAATATTAAATTTAATCTTGAATGTTTATTTTTTGTACATTTAATAAGTTTTGATAATTAAATGTATGGTTAAACCATAACAACCCATATTGTTTTGCTATATTGACAGCTGAATTAATATCCCTATCAATAAAAACAGAAGGAAGAATTTCAACAATTCTATTATATAGATTTGACTTGAATTCAATTTTATCAGTCATGCAATTTAACTGACTCGTATATGATTCATTTACTGGTATAAATTTGATATTGTTTAGTTCAGCTTTATACTGAATGAAACTCTTAAATCTACTCAATAATCCTTCATTTTGAGTTGATTTATTTAATTTACATTTATAATTCTTTTTACATTTTTTAGTTTGAATGTCTCCTACAATAATGTTATCTATGTTTTTAGATCTACATTCATCAATAATAAATTTTGATGTTTTGTGTAAATAATCTTTTCTTTTATTTGTTAATTTTTGTTGTTTTCTTTGTTTTGTTTTAAATAATTTTAAATATTTGTTTGAACCTTTAACTTTCTTTGATAATTTAGATTTAATACTATTAATTTGTTCTTCTAAACTTTTAAATCTTTTAGTTTGAATTTTGATACAGTCACCATTTGATTCATATATAGAAGCAATGGATGAAACACCTAAATCAATAGACATAAAATTATAATTATATTCTTTTTCTTTCTTTTGTTCAGAATAAACAAAAATTAAATAAATATCTCCATTTTCATATAGTTTGAAAACTAATTGTTTAATCGTATCAATATTGATTACATTTGTATCATAATAATCACAATTAGATAAATCTATGTTGATTTTGGGTTTATTAATTTGTATTTGTTTGTTAATAAATTTAAAACCACCACCAATATAAATTTTATCACCTCTTTTTTGAATATTGGCATCTAATAAAATTGGAGAATAAACTCTTTCATTTTTAGGATATCTGGCTGTTTTATCTTTCTTTTTCTTAGTAAAGTATGATTTTACTGAATTAATAACCTCTCTACTGACATTTTGAGTATGTTTAGAATGGAGTTTGTTTTCTTTGGCAAAATCTTTAGTTATTTGATGAATTTTATTAAAATCGTTATTTTCTTTGAGATTTTGCAAACATAAATTATAAACAGTTGATAGTGATATTGAATACTGTTTTAATAATTCAATATCACTATCATTTAGAAAACTATTTATTTTAATTCTTTTTACTAACATAATTAAGTTATTTAAAAAAATTAACTTTATATAACTATTTATAAAAAATTACATAAGGAAATATAGATAAAAATATATTGTAAAATAAAAATATATTATTTATAATTTTTTTATAAAAATTCATATCATTTTTGAAAGGTGTATCTAATAATGGATTTAATGAATGATTTATTTGGGATTGATGAATCGGAAGATAAAATTATTTCTCTTCTTAAAAGATGTGATGATTGTTATAACAACTCTAATTGCTATTACATATTAAACGAACAAGATGTTAGTATACTATCAGATATGTCATTAAATTATAATTGTAATATAGAAGTTACTGATGATATTTATGATGAAATCTATTTTAATATTAAATCAAAATATCCTAACAACACATACTTCAATAAAGTTGGTTCAAATGTTAAGTCAGGAAAAATAAAATTAGATATACCAATGGGCTCAGCAAGTGAATTAAAAAAAGGTGATTGGGATAAATGGAAACTACCAATTGAGTATGTAATTAGTAATAAATTAGACGGAGTATCATGTAGGCTTTATTATGAATATGGTAAATTAGTTAAAGCTGTTTCACGTGGAAATGGTTATGAAAGTCAAGATATCACTAAACACGTAATGAAGATTAAAAATGTTAAAAAGCAATTAAATCAAAATATTAATATTAAAATTAGAGGTGAAATTATCGTTCCAAAAACTAATATTAATTTAATGTTAGATGAAATTGAAAATGAAACTGGTGCGAGACCAAAAAATCAAAGAAACTCGGTTAGTGGTTTTATTAATAGTAAAAATGGTGTTGATTCAGTCGCAAGAAATGTTAATTTTATAGCTTATAAAATTGAAGAATGGGGTAAATCTGAATATGAGATGTTTAAGTATCTAGAGCATGAACTAGAATTTGATACAACCGAATATCATTTAATAGATGGTAATTATACTGAAGAGAAGCTAGTTAATATATTAAAAGATGTAAAAGATAACTATACATATGAATGTGATGGATTAATTATTACTCAAAATATAACTCAACCTGGTTATGAAGGTTATGAAACAAATTCTATCAAAAGAAAGTCAAGTCGAAAGTTTAAAGTTGGTTTAAGTGATAATATAACTACATCAGAAGTTATCAGTATTAATTGGAATATTTCAAAAGATGGTTTATTTAAACCAGTAGTTCAAATCAAACCTGTACAATTAGCAGGAGTAACAGTTACTCAAGCAACAGGTCATAACTATAAAAATATTATAGATAATAGAATTGGTAAAGGTGCAATTATTACAATATCTCGCTCAGGTGAAGTTATCCCGTGGATTCAAAATGTTATTAAACCGTGTGAAGATAATATTGATAATTATGACTTACCGAATTCACAATTATATAAAATATCTGGTGTTGATATTAAATTTACAAATATTATAACAGAAGATGATTATGATATAGATAGTGAAGTAAAATTTTACAGAAAAGAGCAAAATATTAAAAAATTAGTTTATTTTTGTAACTGTTTAGATGTGGAACAAGCTGGAGATGGTAACATTCGTAAATTAACCAATAATAAAGATCTAGTTGGTGAGAGTTTAATACCTAAAATATACAGTATTAAAGATTTAATATTAGAGCCAGTTGAAACATTTATATCAACTATAGGTGTTAACGGTCGATTATTTTATAATTCATTACATCAAAAATTAAAAGAATGTACTGAATCTCGATTTTTTGATGCAGTTGGTTGTTTTGGAAGAGGTATTGGTGAAACAAAATTAGATAAAATATATAATAGATATCAAACATTAAATGTATCTTTAGAACAAGTTTTATCAACACCAGGTTTTGCTGAAAAAACATCTGAACAATATAATAATCATATGATGAATTATTTTAATTGGGTTGACTGGTTAAACAATAATAATATTCATTTAAAAACACCTGATTTATATAGCGGTGAGTGTAGTGATTTAAGTGTATGTTTTACTGGTGTTCGTGATTCAAATATAGAGAATTTTATTAAATTAAATGGTGGTAGAATTGTATCAAGTGTAACGAAAGATTGCAATTTACTAATATGCGATTCATTAAACAGTAATTCAGGTAAAATGAAAAAAGCTATAGAAAAACAAATTGAAATTATTAATTATGAAGAAGCGTGTAGGAGGTTTTGTTAAATATGTCAAATGAAAAAGAGATAGTATATAATTATATTAAAAACGATGATGTCTATATACTGGGTGAATTTGATAATACAGTTTCTCAAAATATAATTGCCCTACTACCACAAATTATTGAAAGTAAGATAAATCAAAAGCATGCTGAAATTAATTTCTATATTAATTCTTGTGGTGGTCAAACAGATATATTATTTTCTCTATCATATTTTATCGAAAAAGCTAAACAAGCTGGTATTACTGTTAATACCCATGTTATTGGTGATGCTTTTTCAGCTGGTAGTTATCTTGCAGTACAAGGTAATTATAGGTATATGAATAGATATAGTAACCAGTTAATGCATTTTGGTTGGGTTCCAACTGTAGCTGAGACACCAAAACAACTAGAAAGAAATCATAAAATGGTTAATGATCATTTTAATAATTTAGTTGATATCTATTTAAAATATACTAAATTAACAAAAGCACAAATAAAACAGTTTATGAATGATGATAATTGTTACTTGAATGCAGAAGAATGTTTAAAATATGGATTAATTGATGAAATTATTTAAAGGAGTAGTTAATATGAGTGGTTTTACTGAAAAGACAATTAAAGCAATCTGTAGAAATAAAATTGACGATTTATGTAAGTATATTGCTAAAGATGATGAAGATCTAGCTAAAGAATTTAAAAAGCATTGCTTTATTTCAGGTGGTGCTATCACTTCATTATTACAAGGAGAACAACCAAACGATTTTGATATCTATATAGATAATATAGACACTTTATATAAGATTTGCGAATTTTATACAAATCAATGGAATAACAATCATAAGACTAAAAGAGAATTTAATATTATTAAACATATTGAAGAAGATGAACATAAACACGTTGAAATTCAAGTTAAATCATCTGGTATTGTAAAAGATAGTGATGTTGAAGATCAAGATGAAATACCTTTACCAGCAAAAGAATTAGTTGACGATATTGATAATATAGAAGAAGTTCATAGCAAAAAGTATATTATAAAATGCATTACATCTAACGCGTTAAGTTTATCTGATGATATCCAGATTATATGTAGATTCTGCGGCACACCAAATGAAATATTTAAAAATTATGACTTTATTCATACAATGCAAGCTTATTATAGGTTTACTGATGATTTAATATTAAATACTAAATCATTAACATCTATTATGGCTAAACGCTTAGAGTATAATGGCTCGTTATTTCCTATATGTTCATTATTTAGATTGAGAAAATTTCTACAGAGAGGTTGGACGATTAGTTCGATGGAAATTTTGAAAATTGCATATCAAATTTCAAAATTAGATTTAGATGATGTTAATATATTAAAAGAACAACTATGTGGCTGTGATTTTGCATATATGATGGCATTTTGTAATGCATTACATAATTGGAGAGAAGAAAATCCTGATATAGAATTTAATAGTGAGTACATGTTTGAGTTAATCGAAAAGGTATTCGATAAAGACTATTCATTAGGTGATGAAGATGGTGAATAGAATAAAACAACTATTGAATTGGTTATTAATAAAATTATTCCATACAGATAAACAACCAATTCAATCTGTTGTCAATACAACTAAACATTATAATGATCAAACCCTAGGTCAAAAGAAAAATAAATTTCATAAGCGACTCGATCGTTTATGGAAAAATAAACATACTACTAGAGGTAATGTTTATTATTTAATGACAAAAGAATATGGAGAACAATTTCATGTTTCAAAATTAAAAACTAATTTAGATTTTGTGAAAGCATATAACTGCCTACAAAAAGTTGAAAATCATATACGTACAAATAAAATTATAAGTGATGCTTATAATGATCCTAGAATAATACATGTATTAAATAAGCCATTGAAAAGAAAGGTAAAAAAATTTAAATAAAAAAAAATAAAAATTTTAGTTGATTATATTAAAAATTTATTATATATTTTTAGTGTAATAATGGAGCAGTAGTTATGAAAATAAGTGAAAATAATAATGAAATTGAAACATCTTTAAATAATTCTAAGAATTTTACAATTAAAGCATCACCAAAAGCTTTTAAAATTCTTTCAAGTGGGTTATATTCTAATAAAATTAGAGCAATTATACGTGAATTATCTTGCAATGCATATGATGCACATATTGCAGCAAATAATCCTGAGCCATTTATAGTTCATCTACCTTCACGTCTAGATAATAGTTTTTATGTTAAAGATTTTGGTACAGGTTTATCTGAAGAAGATATCATGAGTCTGTATACAACATATTTTGATTCAAACAAGACAAATTCAAACGATTTTGTTGGTGCATTAGGTTTAGGTTCTAAATCACCATTCTCATATACAGATTCTTTTATAGTAGAAAGTCGTTTTAATGGTAGAAAAACACTATATCTAATATATCTAGATGAAAATGAATTTCCATCTATATCAAAAATTGAAGAAAGTGATACAGATGAACATTCTGGATTAACAGTTAAATTTTCAATTAAAGAAAATGATTTTAAAGATTTTACAGATGAAGCAGTGTTTGTTTTGTCACCTTTTGAAATTAGACCAAAAATAGTTGGTAGTTATGATAATATTAAATTACATAGTAAGTTAGAATTTATAAATGACTACTGCCTTAATTCAAATGAATATCGCTATTTTGGTTTACATGCTTTTATGGGTAATATTTTATATCCAGTTAATCTTAAAGAATTAGACTTACAAGAAAATATAATTCAATTTTTAAAAAAACGAAATATTATAATTAAATTTAATATAGGTGATCTTGATATAACACCATCAAGAGAGCAATTATCGTATATTAAATCAACAAAAGAAGCACTAGTTAAAAAAATTAACAGTACAATTGACAATATCATTAATAAATACGCAATAGATATTAATAGTAGTGAAGATACTTTTAGTATGATACAATCATTTAATTCACTATTCGATGATATACGAGCAATTATATATCATAAAATTGATCGTGATAAATTTCAATTTGATGATAAATTATATAGTAAAGATCATAATCGCTTTTATTGTAATTTAGGTCATATTGTTAAAAGTGATATAAAGTTAGATGGTATAAAGAGTTTTAAAGTTGTCGAAACAGAAAGACGTACTAAGAGTAAACTACCATATTTAACTAAAGTAAATTGTAATCTATTTAATATACCCAAGAATAAAAGCTTTTATATTTCATTTAATAAAGAAGATGATAATAAGTTTAAATTGAGTGAAATTTTTTATTCTTATCTAATAAGTGTTTCAACATATAAGAATTCAAATATAACAGATGATGATATTATTCGTTATATTAAAGATAATTACTTTATCACTAATATATTGTATGCTAAAGATTTAGTACCTGAAGAGGAAGAAGTTGATCAAGATAGACCTTTAATGTATCTTAACGATATGTCTTATGGCAATACACATGATTTAAATAGTTATTTACAACCATATACTCAAATTCAGTTTAGTGAATATAAGGGATTTGATAGTGTTGAAGAAATTAAAAATGATAATAGAACGTTTTTAATTGCTTGTGATAAATCTAATATCTTAAAAAAGGATGGTAGTAAGCTTATTAATAATGATGCTGAATCTAAATATTATAAATTTATATATAGCATATTTACAAAATACTACCCATCATATAAACTTTTATTCTGTCGAAAAAAAGCAATTAAATATGTAGAAGAAAAATTTAAAATACCTTATTTTTTTGATTTTGCTGAAAGATTGTTAAGAAAGCAAAAACATATTAGAGATCAAATTATAGATATGTATAAAGATGTTGAAGAAGATAATAGTCTTCTTGAAAAAGTATCTAAATCACTCGATGCAACAAAATTAGAAAATATAAATGATAATAAATTGAAGAATATTATACTAAAATATAGATCTTCTAATTATGATAAATTTAAAAATAGGTATGCAATAAATAGAGAAAATATATGTAGATTATATAAGAATGTTAAAATTACTAATGAAAATATATCTAATAATGATTATATAAGAATGTATGATAGTGTTTTCCATCTTGCATGTAATTTATGGACTAGTGATATAAGACACCAATCTCAAAATATAATTGATCTGGCTAATTTAATATATGAAAGGAATCAAGCTAATGTATAACTATATTCTAACACCAAATAAATTGACTATTGTTGGGAATCAAAAACATATTCAAATTGAAAGTGACAATCAACACTGGGAAGAATGTCGCCAGTTATTAAAAGAAAAAAAATTCGAAGAGATTATTCAATTAGTTGATAAAAAAGATATTATAATTGAGTATATGAATGGTAATATTTCAATTATTGATGATTGTGTTTTAATCGATGGTAAACAGATTCATAATAGAATTGTAGATAGAATTATTCAATTTAAAAATGAAGGTTATGATTTTGTTCCCTTAATCAATTTTATAAAAAATCAATTATTAAATCCTAGCAGCGAATCAATTGAAGATTTGTATGATTTTATTGAACACGGAAGTATGCCAATTACATCGGATGGGTGTTTTCTTGCATACAAAGTTGTAGATAGTGATTATTTAGATAAACATTCAAATACTTTTGATAATCATATTGGATGTGTTTGTGAAATGAATCGTGAAGATGTTGATAGTGATAGACTAAACACATGTTCAACTGGATTACATGTATGTACATATGATTATATATCTTCTTTTATATGCTGTAATGATCATGTCATGATTGTCAAAGTTAATCCTAAAGATGTTGTCAGTGTTCCAGTTGATTATAATCAATCTAAGATGAGATGCTGTAAGTATGTAGTTGTTGATGAGTATATTAACTTTAATAAAGGTACTAGTGGTTACTTTAATAAACTCTATTATGATAATTATGAGGAAGATAGTACAGAAATTACTGAAGGTAAAATTTTTACACTTAATAAGTATCTTAATAATAGCTTAAGAAAGAATAAACGGATAGAAATTATTAAAGTAAATGTAAATAATAATTCTGTGTGTGTTAAAAAAGTTAATGGTCATACTATATATAGTATTGAGTTGGAAAAATTATTAAAATGTATTGAATAAATAAAATTTTTAATTTACAATATTTTATATAATGAAAGTGAATAAAATGATTAATTTATTAGAACCAGAAATTTTACATCTAGCTGATATTTATAATATAAGTGCCTCTTGTACTTATAATAAAGATAGTTGTGTTTTTAATCTTATTGGAGATAGTAAGAATATTGAAAAATTTAAAGATCGAGTTAGTAAACTTGATAGTTATAAAAAAATAAATAGTTATAATATAGCTAATGATTTATATAGTATGTTGCAAACACAATATATTCAATCACAACAATCTAAATATATTATTGATTGATGAAAGGTAGATATTTATGAAGATACGAAATGGTTGGGTAGGAAATAGTTCATCTAGTAGTTTTGTTTTATATGGCTACATGATAGATATAGAAGAAGACAGTAAATTAAAAGATAAGTATAAAGCAAATATTTTAAGTAATGATATAGAATTTGATAAGTATGATTTTGATAACTGGGTATGTGATCAAATTCAACCTAATAGTGATGATCTACAACTCGAAGTTTATCATGGACTCGATAATTATGGTAGTGATACTATTTTTATTGGATTGTATCCTGATAAAATGAAAGATCAAGAAACAAAAATTCATTTTAAACAGAAGGTTACTAATTTAATTAATGATAACTTTAAATTATATGGTAACGAGATGATATGTGTTGAAGACATACAAATGTATAGTGATGAGGGTTACGATTAATGGAGAATCTAAATCTAATAGAAGCAAACGAGTCAATTCTAATTGCTGATGATAATTTTCAAGTATATAATTTATATTCTGCTGAGGATTTTAATTTAAAGCAACTAGAAAGTAAAAAAAATGTATTGACAACTTTAGAGATAAATACTTATAAATCTCGTATAGGAATAATTTCAGGTTCAAATGAATCAAGTGATTTTATAAGTATAGTTTCAATGCCAGTTTTACTAGAAGGTAAAACTCAAATTAAAGTAAATGTTTATAACAATAGTTATTTCAAGGGTATCAGTATAAAGAAAGGTGATATTCTTGGTACAATAACAATAGGATAATATGAAAGTGTAATAGCAATGTCTGTTCTCAAGCTCATATATTGGATACTTGTTGAAAATATATGGTGCCGTATAAACGGTCATCGATTTATAGTTGTAAAAGATATTAAAATATCTGATCCAACTATACCATTTGATGGTGTGCAAATATTAAATTGTACTCATTGTAAAAAATCGAAAATGGCTTGGTATATTAATACGAAAGAATAAAAGTTTATTACAATTGACTAGTTTTTAGAAAATTCCAAAAGCAGAGGTTTTTGGAATTTTCGTTTATATGAATGTTTATTTTTCACATCATTCATTAGATCTGTATTGAAAAGAAAATAATATTGAATATAATTTTAGATAATACATTTTTTAATATGAATTGAAAGGCAATAAAAATGAGTATTTTAATTTGTGAAGATTTCGCAAATACACTTCAAGGCGAAGGAATGAGATGTGGTTATCCATCACTTTTCATTCGTTCATTTGGTTGTAATTTGTGCTGTGTTGGGTTCGGACAACCTGATCCTTCAAACCCAAAAACATATCATAAAGTTGACTACGATTTAGATATTTCACCAAAATATGGTTGTGACTCACCAAAAAGCTGGCATCAAAAATTTAAAAACTTATGTAGAGAATATAAAACAGGTAGAGAATATTTAGATTATTTAATTAAAACATATGGTTATAGATGGCTACAAGAGATTGTTATTACTGGTGGTGAACTATTAATATATGATGATTTTTATGTAGATTTCTTTACTGAATTAAAGAAAGAATATGATAATAGTAATTTTAATGATTTTATAAATGTAACATTTGAGACTAATGGAATTATTCAACCTTCAGAACAATTAGTAAATGTTTTAAGTGAAATATGTTTTAAAGTCCTCTGGTCAATATCACCTAAACTAAATTGTGTTGCTGGTGTTGATGAAAACAAATCAATTAATATTGAAACATTAAGAAATTATGCGAGAATGAGAAATGAAGGTTTTTGCAAAATTCAATTTAAGTTTGTATATAATGGTGATGAAAGAGCTTTAAATAAAGTAAAAGATATCGAATGGCAATTAGGAAGTGATATACTTCCTACTGATATCATGCTAATGCCTGTAGGTGCGTGGGAAAATACTTTAGAATTAAAACAAAAAACATTTCAAGTATGTGTAGAAAATGGTTATGTAATGACGCAAAGATTACATGTTGAATTGTTTGGTGCTAGAAATGGAATTTAATTATTAGATATGAAAGGTGTATTTAAAATATGAAAATTCGTAAATTATTTAAATTCGAAGCAAGTCATATAGTAAGAAATTGTTCCAGTGAAAGATGTAAATATTCTGTGCATGGTCATAGCTATCGTGTAGAAGTATTTTTAACATCTGATAAATTAGATAACGGGCAGATGATATATGATTTTGGTTTAATGAAACCTTCTGTAGGTAAATTTTTAGATAAATTTGATCATTGCTGGCATTATTGGAATGTTGAAAGCGAAGAATTTAAACAGTTCGTTCAAAATACAAACCAAAGATGGATTGAATTACCATTTTCGCCATCAGCAGAAAACTATGCAATTTATTTTCTTAAAGCTATAAATTATATTTTAGATCACAATGAAATGAAGAATGGAGAGGGTAATGTAAAATGTGTAGGGGTGAGAGTACACGAAACTGACACTGGATACGCAGAATCCGAATTAAATGATCTAAAATGGCATGATTATTATAATTTAGAAGATATCAAATTTTCACAAGAATTATCAAATTAAAAACACAGTCAAAAAGGAAATTAATATGGGAAAAATTACAACTGATAATTTACCAGATATGCAAAAAACACAAACAGGTTTTCATAAAAAAGGAATTGAAAAAGTTGGTGTAAGATGTATCAATTCATACATTCCTATCCAAATGAAAGATGGTAGTGTTCAAAAACCGCTAGCTATTATTTCATCTTATTGTTCGTTAGATGAAAATACTAAAGGTATTAATATGAGTCGTATTTCAAGAACTATTAATAAGGTTCTCTCTACAGAATCATCTGGGGATGGTTTTAGAGATTTAGAGAGATTTGTAAAAGAATTAAGAGACGCACATCAATCTCCTGATATTTATATTAAAGCTAAATTTCAATTATTATTAAATGATAATTCACCAATGTCTGAATTATACTCACAAGAACCAGTTAAAGTTGTTATTGAATCGCAGTATCGAAATAATGAGTATAAAACATTTTTAACAGTTGAAACAGTTGAAATGTCATTATGTCCTTGTTCAAAAACAATGTCGCTTTTGATTAATAACACTACAGAAGATGAGAGAAAAGAAATAGATAAATTACCAGAATTGCTAAAAAACAAAGTACTACAAAGTGGATATGGAGCTCATAATCAAAAATCTTTTATTAAAGCTACTGTTGAACTTAATCCAGATACAAAAGAAGATTTATGGATTGAAGATATAAGATCAATGATTCAAAAAGCTTCTTCCTGTCCTTCTTACTCAGTATTAAAAAGAAATGATGAAAAATTTGTGACAGAAGTTTCCTATATGGGTGGTTATTTTGATGACGATAAAAACTTTAATAAAATTGAAGGTGCTGGACCTAAATTTGTAGAAGATATTATTAGAGATTTGTCGTTTGAATTAGATAATGAATTAGATAAAACAATTAAAGATTATGTCTTAGTTTGTAATAATCAAGAAAGTATCCACAGTGGAGATATTCAAGCAACTTCAATTTTATCTGCTGGTCGTAGTCTAAAATAGATAACACACTACATATTAAAAGTTAATAAAGAAGTATAAATTTTAGTATACTTCTTTATTTTTATGTTGATTTATTAACTTTTTAATATATAATATGATTAAAATATATAAAAGGAGTTGAATATTATGAAGATACGAAATGGTTGGGTAGGAAATAGTTCATCTAGTAGTTTCATTATAGTTGGTGGTAGTATTGATTATGATGGTCGATCCTTATCATTTGATGAATTTGTAAAAAAATATCTAGAAGATTGTATATTTGGTAATTGGTTTGAATACGATCTACAAGAGTATGATACTCCTGTTTATTTTTGTGATGATGATAAATTTGCAGAATATTTTATAGATGCGTATAAAGTAATATTACCTGAAAGTTGTCGAGGGAAGTATAAAAAACTCAAAGATATGATTTTAAATGTAAAGCATACTGATAAGAATTATCTTACTAAAATACAGGAGCGTGATAAAATTAAAGAAGAAATTACTAGGTATTGTAGTCAGTTACTAAAACCATTATTTCAAGATAAAGATATCAATATATATTGGGGTAGTGACGATACATATGTTGGTGATGTAAATGAAGAAAAATATGTTAGAGACTTGTATTATGATTCAAGTGCTTTTTATAAAAAAGAGTTTAATAATCATTAAATTGAAAGATTGATATTATGAATAAATGCGTTGTTTTTGATAATGGTAAGTTTAAGTTTCTAAGATCACTAGTGTTTAATTATAATTTAAATAAAAGTAATGGTTATATGGAAACTTGGGGTAAAACAAGAGACGAAGATCCTGAATTTTGTCCTTTTGGACCTGTTATTGCTGATATAGAGATAACAACAATTTGTGGTGGGGTCGATCCTAAATTTGGTCCATGTAAGTTTTGCTATAAAGCAAATACACTAAAGGGTAATAATATGAGTTTTGAAAATTTCAAAACAATTTTCGATAAACTACCTAAAACATTAACCCAAATTGCATTTGGAACTGATGCTACTTTAACATCCAATCCAGATATTTGGAAAATTATGCAATATAGTAGAGATAATGGTGTTATGCCTAATGTGACAGTTGCTAATATTGATAAAGGTACTGCTGAAAAACTATCTAAGCTTTGTGGTGTTGTTGATGTTTCAAATTATGGTGAGATTTTTGGAAAACAATATTGTTTTGATTCTGTTAAGAATTTAACAGATACTGGAATGAAACAAGTAAATATACATCAATTATTATCAAGTGAGACATATCAACAATGTTTAGATCTATTGGATAGCAGAGTTAAAGATGAGCGGTTAGAGAAATTAAATGCAATTGTATTTTTATCACTAAAACAAAAGGGTAGAGGTATCAACTATCATCCTATGACTCAAGATCAATTTAACGTTATAGTTGATAAAGCATTTGAATTAGGTGTTAGTATTGGTTTTGATTCTTGTAGTTCATTAAAAGTGTTTAATTATTTGAAGAATAAAAATGATAAGCAAGATTTAACTCAATTTATCGAGCCTTGTGAATCTTCTTTATTCTCAATGTATGTAAATGTTGAGGGTAAATATTTTCCTTGTTCATTTACAGAAGGAGAACAAGAATGGAAAGAAGGTTTAGATATTTTGAATTGTGATGATTTTATAAAAGATATTTGGTATCATGAAAAGACTAAAACTTTTAGAGCTAAATTATTAAACACACAAAAAACAAACTGTCATAATTGTAGACACTGTCCAATGTTTAAAATATAGAAAGGCTATTATATGAAGAAATTTTGGAATATACATAGAGTTATGCTTGTTATATTAACAATGATTTTAGTATTTGCTTAGGAGAATATTATATGAAAATAAGAAACGGTTGGGTAGGAAATTCAAGCAGTAGTTCATTTATTCTATTACTAGATAATCCAGAAAATCGTGAAGAATTTGAAACATGGTTTGAAGATTGTGGTTATAGATCAAAAGATGAAAATGAAAAGATAGAAAAAATTAAATCTACAATTAATAGTGTAAAGACATTGTATAACAATAATAGTATATCTTTTGATGATGCAAATACTATTATTGATAGTATGAGAGATACTATTAAAGATATTCCAGGAGTTTTTCTATTTAATAATTCAATAGATAATTGTCTGCTGATAGAAAATAATATATATTATAGTGAATTTACATGTGAAAAGGTTATGGATCTTTTATGGGATGCCTGGAATAAACAAGGTATAGCTAATTGTAGTGAATCTGAATTTTGTAAAGAAGATAATATTCGAGTATTTAATAAAATAGAAGATTGGAAAGAGCAATTAGATGATAAGAATTCATACTTATATCAAACAATTCAAGAAGAAGTTGAAAGAGGATTACGGGATAATTTAGATTATAAGATTAATGGAGATAATATAAATCTAAAATATCGCGAATATCATTGTTTTGATGACACTATATCAGTGTATGATATAAGTGATAGTAAATCATATAGAGATTTTATCGATATGCTAACACAGCAAAAAATCGACTACATTCGTGGTGTGTTACTAGATGATTATAAGAATCTTAATTGTTATGTAATTACTTTCTGTTCAGATGATGGTGAATCAACAGATTTTGACTACATAGGAAGATCAGGATATATATTCAGAGACACTCTTTTCTGTATTCGTAATGAAAATAGTTAATTTTTCTCTTGATTATATATGAAAATTATTATATAATAAATTTATAAAATGATGATATTGTGTTAATTTAACTGAAAGGAAGCAAATATGAAAAAATGCACAAAATGTGGTCGAGTTTTAGATGAATCTCATTTTTCTAAACAAGCTAGAGGAAAAAATCATTTAAGACCGTGGTGTAAAGATTGTTGTAATGAATATGCTAAAGAGTATACACGTAAAAAGAAAATTGCAATGGGTGAAAGAAATATTAGCCGAGTTATTACTAATAATATGGTTGATGATATTTTTAACGTTAAAAATCTTAAAGATATCCCTACTAAAATTAAAAAATCTTTAAAATTACCTAAAAAACTTTTAGAAGATAATATAAGCAACCATACAATTAGATCAAATATCACTAATGTTTTAAGAAGATCACAGAGTGTAGTTCATATTAGTCAAATTCAAGTAGCATATTACAGAATGTTCGGCGAATTAATCAAGAGTAGAGCTCTTTCACTTCATCTAAATCATATGAAGAAAAAAGATTCAAATTTAATGAATGTATCGAAAGGGTACTACTCTTATAAAAGAGAGGAGTAAATAATGAAAAATAATATTATACAGTGTATTTCCCTTGATTATAGATTTAATATCATTAAATTTATAAATGAAAAAGGTGAAGTTGCAGTTAATGATATTATTAATGAGTTTTCTCATTTTAATATTAAACAATCTGTTGTTTCACAAACACTAAGAATATTTCGTGAGAATGGCTTAGTTGATTATAAAGGGGATAAGCAAAAGCATATCTATTATATTAAAAATAAATATGTTTCTGATCTTATTAAAATTGTTGAATTAGTAATGAATGGAGATAAATTAGAAAATGTGTCTGCTGAGTGAAATCGGGAAAAATAGTACATGGGTAAAACCAGAAAGAATGTTAGTAATTCAAAGAAAGAACGTTTCATATAATTCGTTTTGGAATGAAAGTAAACATAAATGGGGTGGTTTACTAGATGCAACAATTTATAGTGATGACACTACACTCCCAACTTTTCAAGATGTTGAGTATAGTGTTGTTGATTATCGCGAGCTAACAAATATAAAATAAAAACTACATTCTAACTTGAAAGATAAAAATAAACATTTATTATAAAAATAAATGTTTATTTTTTTACAATAAAGGAATAAAATATTGTCAGTATACTTTACTAGTGATTGCCATTTTTCTCACCGCAATGTAATTACATTTTGTAACAGACCATATGAAGATATCAATCATATGAATAAATGTTTAATAGAGAATTGGAATAGTGTTGTTACAAATAATGATGATATTTACTGTCTTGGTGATTTTGCGTGGAATTTTTCACCATCACAATTAAGTGAGATTATGAAGCAGTTGAATGGTCATAAACATTTAATATCTGGTAATCATGATAAACAGAAGATGCATATTAAATCGCAATTATGGGAAAGTGTTGAATATTATAAACATCTTAAAATTGATAAAAAGAGAATTATTCTGTGTCATTATCCAATATTTGATTTCGATTGTGCTTATCATAAATCAATTCATTTATACGGTCATATACATAAGCAACAGGATTTTGATGAAATAAGTAAAATACATCGAAATAAAGGATTTTATTCATATTGTGTTGGTGTTGATTTTAACAATTATACACCTATTAAATTTGAAGATATACTAGAAAAGATCGAATATAGTGAGGAGTAAATTTTATGAAGAAGATACTACTTCTACAAAAAGATAAGTTAGAAAAATATAAAATAGATAACATATATAATGATATTTTATATATTGGTGAAGAAAAATATTCACTATATAAAATAAACAATAATAATTATGATTTATATGTATTTACGTATGATAATGAAGATGATAAAAATTTATTATATAGCAATATAATTGATCATGTTACAAATCATAGTCTAGATAAAGATGTAATAATATATGATAAACCAGAGGATGTAGTATTCGATAATGATTTTTATTTTGTTTTAAGTGTAGGTAGTGGTGAATATGAAGATTACTATGAAAGAGCAATTGGTATTTTTAAAACAAGGTATAAAGCAGAACAATACTATAAAGAACATTGCGAGATAACATTAGAAAGTATTAAAAAACAAAATGAAGAGTATTATAAATACGAAGAAAACGAACCTATTTTTGAAGATTATAATAGTGTAGAAGATTATAACAGCGCATATACTCAGTATTGGTCAGATAAAGTTTGTGAATATATACCAGAAGATAGTGCAACTTGTTGTCGAATTAATAAGTTAAAAATTATTGACTAACCATAAATGTTTCTGAAAAATTATAAAAATTTATAAAACAAATTCAATTTTTATATAAATTTATATTAAATTGTAAGTTTTTATATAAGAAAACATAAATAATTACATATATTAATACTTTATAATATGGTAGTATAATGAAAGCAAAATATAAAATAGGTGATGAGATCTTTATAAATAACCCAACAGGTGATAAAATTAGTAAATCTGTAGAAGGTATAGCATATACAAAAGACAAGATTTACTACTTAACAGATGCTATTGATTTAGCAATTTTAGGTTATGAAGAAGATGAAATTTGTCTAAATGAAAGAGCTCAAGCTAAAAAGGATATACAGAATAATATAGAAAAATTAAGTGATATGATTTTTGATGAAAAAATCAAGTTATATATGCTTGAAACTCAAGATAATTTTACAATATAAAAATAATTCTGAATAACTTCATAAAATTAATTGTTTATTCATAATTTAATATTATATTTATTAATGTAAAGCAGTTAATTTTATTAAGGAGTTTATATTATGAGTAGTATTGTAGATATTCGTTATTGTAAAGATAATGGTGGTTATTATATGGTTTTAGGTAGCGCTGAAAATGTCCAAAAAGGCGCATATAGAGTATTATGGGACTGTGGTTTAAGATCTCATGATTTTAAAGAAGATATAATTAAAGATCGTCTTGTTAAAAGATTAACAGTTAATATAGGTCGTGAAAAAAATCGTTGGGATAAATTAATATCAATTATAAATGCATATAAATAAAGAAGTGATATAAAAACAATAGAGGAATTTATAATTCCTCTATTGTTATATTTGTAATAACTTCATGGTCATCGTATTTTTCAGCTGTTTCTGGTTCGATATGGACACTGATTTTCTCGATAAAAGTATTTGCCTCATCATCAGTCATTTGAATATTCATATTCTTAATTGTTTTGCCTGAATAAGATGGTCCGTATAAATAACCATACACTTTAAAAGAAAGATTTCTTGTTAATCTGCGACTTGTTTCATCATAAACACCTTCAAATTCATCAACCTTATCCATTCCTTCCCATGTTACTTTATATTCAGTATTATTAGATAAAAAATCGATATCATTTATATAGAATGAAAATGAAGGTGTAAAATAGGGTAAAATTTGCTCAATTAGTTGAAACAAATCGTTATTTCGAGTTGCGGTCATCCTAACATCAAAATTAAAAATTACTGGTATTCTATTTTTTATATACTTAACTTGTGAATCTATACCCTGACATCTAATTGTATTTGATGAATTTAATAATCTTGATGAATCAGGTTCAATATTAGTTAAGTAATATGAAAGAATAGGAGATTCCATTTTAACCATAGCTTTATATAGATCAGGATTATCTTGCTGAACTACATTAGGATTTTTGATAATTGCATACCATTTTTCCTTATTAGAATATATTAAGGGTACATTAATAATCTTTTTTGGTTTACCCTTAATATCTCTCGTAATTTTAAGCTCACTAAATATATAACCAAAAGAAGCAGTTACTTTTTTAATTATATCAGGAAAAAAATATTCTGTTGCGATAGGCATTCTGTATTGATTCTCGTTAAATAAAACTATATAAATATTTATAGGTAAAATGCTGCATAAAGGTTTTACCTATTATAAAATAAACTAATTTGCTGAAAAGGAATTAAAAAAGATGTCAAATTTAAATAGACTTTTAGATAATACTATGCTCGCTTTTTTAGGAGGTAATGGTATTTTTGATGAATTAAATTTTTCGAAAAATATTGAAAATAGATTTACAAGTGTAAACTACCCACCTTGCGATATTAAAAAAATAGAATATAAAAATGATATATGTGGTTATATTATTGAGTTAGCACTAGCTGGGTTTAAAAAAGAAGATATTAATGTAAGTGAATTTGAAGAAAGAGGTATCAGATATCTTCATATTGATAATAATATTTCAAAAGAATCTACACCAGAAGATAGTGAATATAATACCACATATATTAAAAAATCAATTTCAAGAAAACAATTTTCTTTAGATTTTCAAATTTCAAATGAATTAGAAATCGCAGATGCTAAAATGGAGAATGGATTACTATCTATTAAATTAGATGTGATGAACACATCTTCTTCATCAAAACGCATTGAAATAAAATAATCATTATAATAAAATAGAGTTATAGTTAAAATATACACTATAACTCTATTTTTAATTTATATAAAGGAAATTATAATGTTGTATCGTGTTATTGGTAAAAGATTACTACTTGAACAGCAAGAAGATGATTCAAAAGGTTTAATTTATAATCAAGATTTACAAGCATATAAAGTATTAGATAAGGGAAAAGAAGTCGAAGAAATCAATATTGGTGATATTATTATTGCTAATAAACAAAACGTTATCACAACTAAATTTAAGCAAGATACAATTAAAGTTATTAGTGTTGATAATGTTGTGTGTTATATATCGCAAGGAGAATAAGTAATGGTTGAATTAGTTGATATAGAGAAAGGAAAAGAAGCTAGAGAATTAATTCTTAATGGGGTTAAAAAACTAGTCGATTCAGTTTCTTGTACTATGGGAGCTGCTGGAAGAAACGTCTTAATTGAAAAACCATTTGCTAAACCTATTCTCACTAAAGATGGTGTTTCTGTTGCAAAACCTATATATTTAGAGAATAAATTTGAAAATATGGGTGCCCAGCTTGTAAAAGAGGTCGCTCAAAAAACAGTTGATGAAGTTGGTGACGGAACTACAACAGCAACAGTTTTAACAGGTGCTCTATATGAAAATTCTATTGAATATTGTAATAAAGGATTCAATCCTGTTAAAATTAAACGTGGTATTGAGAGTTATAAACATGAATTAATTTCTTATTTAGAAGAAAATAAAAAAACTATTAACAGTAGAGAAGATATTTTTAATGTTGCTAATATATCTGCAAATGGAGATAATGAAATTGCAGATGTAATTACAGAAGCAATCGATATTACAGGTGTTGATGGTGTTGTCACAGTTGAAAATTCATCTACTACTTTAACCAATATAGAATATACAGAAGGTTTGCAGTTTGATTGTGGGTATGTATCACCATACTTTATCAATAATCAAAAGAAACTTAATTTTGAAGCAGAAAATTGTTACTTGTTAATAATTTCTGGTCATGTATATACTTTTGATGAATTGGCGGACCCATTAACACTTGCACTACAAAATAATAAACCTATTGTAATCATTGCAAATGATTTTAGTCAAGATGTTATTAATACTTTAGTTAAGAATAGATTGCAACAAAATCTTAAAGTGTGCGCAGTAAGATTACCATATTATGGTGAAGAAAGAGAAGAATTTGCTGAAGATTTATCAATTGCACTCAGTTGTCCATATTTAAATACTAATATGAAAGAAACTATTCGTGATAATAGTTTATCTAAGTTAACAGATGGAGATAATAATTATATTTTAATTGATAAAATTACTGTTGATAAAAACACTATTACTTTCATTAATGAAAATAAAAATCAAGCTGATTTAGATAATCGAATTGAATATATTAAATCAAAATTAAATAATTCTAAATCACCTGTTGAACAAAATACATTAAGAGATCGATTGTCTAAATTAACCGGATCAGTTGCTATTATTAAAGTCGGTGGTGCTTCTGAAATTGAAGTTCAAGAAAAGAAAGATCGAATTGATGATGCACTACATGCAACTAAAGCATCTATTAAAGAAGGTGTAGTTATTGGTGGTGGTATGGCTTTATTGAAAGCTGTAAATAGATTAGTTAAAAATCATAGAGATGAAACGGATAGAGAGAAAATAGTAGCAATGGATATTTTAAAGAAATCTTTAATTAAACCAGCAACAACTATTTTATCAAATGCAGGTTATGATAGTGATTTATTATTTGATAATGAGATTATTGAAAATAATAATATTGGTTATGATGTATCTAATAGCGTTATTCAGAAAGTTGATATGTTTGAGCAAGGTATTATAGATCCTATATTGGTTACAAAAACAGCTCTTTCTAATTCAATTTCTGTTGCTGGTTTATTAATGACAACAGAAACAGCTATTGCATTAAAAAATCAAGAAAACGATATTGTATAGATTTTTAATAGTAATGTAAATTATACTAAAACACTGAAGTTTTTGTACTTCAGTGTTTTTTATGAATAAATAATTATAAGATAGAATTATAAGTAGGTATAAGTATGATTTACGATCCTTTTTTTAAGAGAGTTAGAGAGATTGCTTCAAGAGCCAATATTAAAGCTTTTCAACAAGGCTCAATTAATTGGTATCGTAAAAAAGTGGGTGAACTAACAAATAAACCATCTGCTCCGGAAATTATAAGAACAAATAGAACTAAAACTATAATCTATCCTGGAAACATGTATATGTTTGTTTATGATGCTAAATGGAAAGATCATCCTGAAATTTTACCTTATTGGGATCAATTTCCTTTAACTATATGTATTAAAAAGTTAAAAGATGGCTGGCTTGGGTTAAATTTACATTACCTATCTCCTAAACAAAGAGGTCAATTTCTTGGAGCATTATATGATTTAAGAAGTAATAGTAGATTAGATGAACAAACAAAATTAAGAATTACATATAATTTATTAAAAAACGCAGCAGAATATAAATTATTTAAGCCGTGTATAAAAAGATATCTATATAATCACGTCAAAACAAATTATGCAAGAATCCAATCACAAGATTGGCTAACTGCTGTATTTTTACCAACACAAAGATTTATTGGAGCTTCTAATACTAAAGTGTGGTCCGATTCATCTTTAATCGCATCAGGTCAGAAAATTAAGAGAAAATAAAAATGAATATTTCAGATATAGTTAAACAAGTTATCAAACGTGGTATATCAAAACTCAATAGATTTCAATTAGAGATAGTTGAGCCACCTAAATTATCAAAAAATGATAAATTTACTGAATATGGTGTAAGTAATTTTATCAATGAATTAAATTTTCAATGCGAATCCGTTAGTATACCAGGTATTAATATCGAGACAAATGAGAATATGTTTATTACACCTGTACGTAAAACAAATAGTGAAATTAAAGTAACTATACGTGTTGGTAAGGATATGAAAGAAAAGAAATTTTTTGATGCGTGGTGTAATAATATAATTGATGAAGAAACATACATTGTTCAATATCTTGATAATATTAAAACTACAATTAATATATATAAGATGAATGATGACTTGAGTAAAAAATTATATGGTATACAATTAATTGATGCTTACCCAAAGACAGTTGGGGAAATTACTTTAAGTCAAAATAGTAATGAATATATGATTATAGATGTTAGCTTTGTATGTAGAAAGCAAAAATATATAAAATTATAGATAATTTACATTGAAATTATAAATCTCCTTATTTAATATTATGAATAAGGAGATTTATTTATGAAAAAAATGATAATTTTATTATTTCTATCTCTTATATTTTCAAACAACTTATATGCGTTATCTAAAGTTGATGGTAAAAATATTATCTTATTAACAGCAGCTGAGAGAAAATTATATGATGATAAAATGACAGTCAATTATGAGGATATCACATTAGAGAGAGCTAGAAATTTTTGTAAAAATATAGGGCAAGTTTTAACTACATATGAATTTGAAGAAGTATCTTGCGATTACGTACACCCAACACACGCGACATCTAATTGCTCGAAAAGATTAATAAATTCAGTTATTCCATTTAATGGAGGATTTAGAACTGCGTCTCCAAGTGAATTAGAAACTCACTATCACAGGGGCGGTGCAACAGTTGCTGTATTAACATTAGGTTTAGTTCCTATTATCATTCCATATAAAACAAGAATAGTAACTGAGATAAATTGTAGTGAAGGAAAACAAACATACAAGGTAGAATAGTATAATTGAATTTGCTTAGGAGAATATTATATGAAAATAAGAAACGGTTGGGTAGGAAATTCAAGCAGTAGTTCATTTATTTTAGTTGGTGAATATCCACAAGAACTTGTCAATCAAAAAGGTAGTCGTTGGTTATATAAATTAGAAGGTGAACAAAGAGAACGTGCACTTCGATTTGCAAAAGATGAAATTGAGAATGGTGATGAATACAGATGGTTTGATAACAATGACGAAAGAAAAGAATTATTAGATAGTAACAAAGATGTATACTTAACTTCATTTTTATCTGATAGTGGTGATTTATTTGATATAGTGTGTAATTTGCCAAACTCATTCCATCTTGAAGAAGGTGGGCACGGCTATCCTTATGATGAAGAATGTTTTGATGAATTGGTTGAAGATGAGATTTGGTTAAGAAACGAAGAAAAAACTAAAACTTATTGGGAAGAAATCGATAGATTTAGTGAAGAAATTGAAATGTGAATATAATTTTTAATTGAAAGGTAATAACATGTATATTAAATATGTATTTGGTATCTTAATTATTATATTATTAATTTTTATGTTAATTAGATTTTGGGTTAATATATTTAATTCTGAAAAGAAAACTCATATTAGCGATAGAATTAATCATATAGATAAGATTAATAAATTAGCTAAGAAAGTTAGAGCTAGTAAGAAAAAATATAAAAACTATAAGTCAAGTAAAGATGTAATTGATGAATTTATGAAAGGTGAAAAATAATGTTTGAAGATTTTTTTTATGACGAAGATGGTAATATTCGTATGAAACGTGTTATCGGTGTAATAGTAACATTAGCATTTATTATTGCCTCGTTCCTATTATTTGATGGGGTTTGGGAGAATAATAAGGCATCAAACTATCAAATTAAACAGGCTGCAGTTTCTGGTAATTTAAGTGTTAAAAATGATGCTGGTGTATATGTTAAGTGGTTTGGTGATATTACTACATATCGAAAAGTATCTAGTTTAGATTTTGAAGAAGAAAATATTAAAGTTAGATTTAATGATGGTTCTGAAGCAGGTATCAAAGGTAAAGTAACATTTAGATTACCTACAAATCCTGATTTACAGAAAAAACTACATATTGAATATCATGATTTTGATAACGTTGTTAAAAATTTAATTAAACCTAATGTAGAAGAATCATTAAAACAAGCAGCAACATTAATGACAGCTGAAGAATCCTATTCTTCTGGAAGAACCAATTTTATTAGTGCTGCCGAACAACAAGCTAAATTAGGTATTTTTAAAACAATTTCTAAAGAATCAGATTCTGAAGATGGAACAGTAAAGAGAACAATTCGTGTAGCTTTTGATAGTAACGGAAATCCAATTATTCAAAAACCTACAATGTTAAAAGAATATGGTATTGAAATCACACAATTTACAGTGTCTGATTTTGAATTTGATGATGTCGTTAAAAATTTAATTGCTGAAAAGAAGAAGAAAGAACAAGAACAAGTAGTATCACGTTCTGAAGCTGAAAAAGCAAAACAAGAAGCAATTACAGAGAAAGAAAGAGGTGAAGCTCGTATTGCTAAACAAAGAGCAGATTCTGAAGTAATTAAAACAGCTGCTGTTATTGAAGCTCAAAAGAAAGCAGAGGTTGCGAAGCTTGAAGCTGAGCAAGCAAAATATGAAGCACAAAAAATTAGAGAACAAGGTGCTGCAGAAGCGTATGCTAATGAATTAAAAGTAAAAGCTGGTTTAACACCATTAGAAAAAGCTCAAATTGAAAAAGAAACAAAAATCGGTATTGCACAAGCACTATCCAAAGTACAATTCCCATCAAGTATGGTTATTTCAGGTGGATCTAATAGCGGTACAAATCCATTTGATGCTGTTGGATTACAATCATTATATGAATTATCTGAAAAAATGTCTATAAAGAAATAGATTATAGAGGTATATAATGAGCAAATATATTATATATAGTTTTTATTGTATGGCATTAGTGATTGCAAATGTAATTGCAAATAGAATTGGACAAATAGGTTGGTTTTCTGTTGCAGGTAACCCACTAGCATACGTAACCTGTTTTTTATTCTGTGATATTATGAATGAAAAATATGGTGAAGTAGAAGCCAGAAAATTAGTTAATACAGGGTTTTTAGTTTCGATTGGGTATATGGTTTTATTATACTCAACATATCTAATTCCAGCAGGTGATTTACAGTACGATGAATCATTTAAGTTAGTTTTTAATAATAGCTATAGAGCGGTTTTAGCGTCACTATGTGCATATCTAATTTCTAATCATATTGATGTTAAAATATTTAGTTATCTCAGACGAAAGAAGAAAGGTAAAGTAACTAGAAAAGTTATATCAACAATTATAAGTCAATTTATTGATAGCTCAATATTTGCGTTAGTTGCTTTTTTAGGTGTATTTGATCTAACATCTTTAGTATCAATTATTATAAGCGAGTATTTAATTAAAACAATTATTAACTTATCTGAAACTCCAATTTATTGTCTATTAACAAGAAAGGGAAAATAAATGAAAAAAATATTATATACAGTTTGTATTTTAACATTATTATCTGGTTGTGCTTCTAATAGCATATTAAATCAAGAAGGTAGTAATTATGTAAGAACTGGTGTTTTTAAAGATAGTTTTGATCATCAACAGTATAACTATATAGAAACAGGAAAAACTATATCATTTGATAAACATAACTCTATTAATGCTTTTGGTGGTGTTCAAAGTTCAGCATCTGAAAAAGTGTTTGATTTTGAAGATAGGTATGAAGATTACTGGGAAGTTAATTACGAATTTCGCTGGTAATTAAGGGGAGGAAATAATTTCCTCCTTTTTTATTTTTTTATTGATTTTTTAGTTGATTTATTAAATTTTTTATATATAATAAATTTATAATATTTAATAAAGGAGATTAAAATGAAAGATATATTAAAAGGTATTGTATATGGATTTTGTGGTAGTGTTGCTGCTTACTTTGTATTCATGTTTTTTATCAACACTTTATTATGGTGGTGTACAGATGAATCAGAAATGTTTTATCAACCTGTTTGGAATATAACAAAATTAATGTAGATAAAACTATAATATTCACGGCACCCAAGGCCCGCAGTCACACTCGAACGACCATCATGACCAGAACGAGCCCGCGAACCACAATGAGAACTATCGTTCCAACCACCACCAGAAAGCAAAACACCCATATAATTTTAAAAACTTTTATAAAAAAGAAACAGCTCGTATCAACGAGCTGTTTAGGTTTATTTGAGACTGAGAGCTTTTAACTACTACGTAGTTGGGTCCCTGGACCTGAGGTCCCTCTCGCTACGCTTGGTTTATATTTGGACTACGCCCGCGGCACCCATCGCCCGCATTCACATGCGAACGACCAACAGCACCAGTACGAGCCCGCGAACCACAATCAGAACCATTGTCCCAATCACCACCAGCACGCAAAACATAACAAGCTCCGTAATATGCACCTTTTGATGTATCTTGTAATTGAGTCCATCCTGAGCCACCAGAAGCTGAAGGAGATTCTAGCCATTGCCAGAGATAGCCACACATTTCTTCACACCCGTAATTAGAAATCATTCTTCTACTCGCTGTATCTACGTGGCCACCAGAAGTTTTTGGATTTGGAGCAGCAGCACCATAAATTGAAGTTTTTTGATTAGATCCTTCAGCAGCGCATTGAAATTCTGTATCTCCTAGAGGTTGTTTCTTGACATACATTAAATCTTCATAATGAAGAGGTGGGTTTCTTGAATCAGTTACTGTACCACCATAAACAGACATTGTATTGGTTCCAGTTCCAGATTGTAAATATATATCACACCAGAAATTTAAGGGCTCAATATAAACCATACCTTCAGGCGAGCAGTGAGGGCGTCTATTCAAACACCAAACTGAAGCCGGTAAAATTTCTCCTGCAATATAACCTGATAATGGGTGATCTGTAATTGTACCTACATTTACACATAATGTGTGAAATCCACCAATTTTTCTAGTATTATTAGCTGTGAATCCTGTCGGGTATGTTGAGTTTTTAGAACACTTAAATCCTATTTGACCATTATTATTATATATGTAAATATAATAATTTGCACCTGCATCTAATGTAGTCCCATTATCTAGTATATCTAATACATTTAATGTAGTATCTTCGGGTATTGAATAGAACATATCATTACCATCAACATTTAATCTAATAAATGTCCCAGCAGCTATTGTTAAAGTTTGTCTATCACTAGCTGACATAAAAGGTGTTGAGTATGCAGAAAAATCGACTTTAAAGTCTGCACTCGCTTTATTTTTAAGTGCATCAATGTCAGTATTCATTGTTGAGAGGGTATCTTTAAGAGTATCAACACGTTCAACAGGTATTTTACTTGTATTAACAACCATTATTTTTTTCCTATTTAATTAAAGTTTCAATTTCTTCTTTAGTAAACCCTATACGAAATATATATGCATTAGAGTCTTCAACGAATTCGTATTGATGACGAATAGGGCTTGTTAGTTTATTACCATCTTTATCTTCTTCCTCTATAATAATTTTATGAGTTTCATCTTCAACACCATCACCAACTAATTCTGTTTCTTGCCAAATAAAACGATTATCATAAGCTTCTTTTAATTTTTGTTTTCCATACATACCAAATAATTCAATACAGTTTAAGTAATCTTCTTTGGTATTAAAAAATTTAGGTAAACCTCTCATTAAACATTTCCTTTCTAATATTTTATACATATATTCAATAATATTTATACTAGAATCGGCTATGAATAATTGTTAAAAAAATAGTTGTTTTTTAATTTATTTATGTTATAATCATAGATGTGATTATAAAAATCACAGGTTATAGGTTTACAATACACTGTAAGTTTTGCATAACGACGCATTACATACAAAGCAAAACCTTGTTTTGCATGCTGGTGGTAATTGGAACAATAGTTCTAATTGTGGTTCACGAGCTCGTAATGGTAATGATGGTCGTTCGAATGTGAATGCGAACAATGGGTGCCGCGGGCGTGATATATTAACACCAATTTAGTTAATAGCCGAATCTATATTCCTTGGTATTAATTTACCAAAATAACACTAAGAAAGACTATCGAAGCTAGTAATAATATATGAACGTTTTGATAGTCTTAACCTTTATATAAAGAGAAGCATACTATGAAGAGATATGGTAATTTTTGGGATAATATAGTTACAAAATCAAATATTTTATTATCATATTTAAATGCTAAAGTTGGTAAGAGAAAGAAAAGAAATGTAAGACGCTTTTATAAAAACTGGCGTGAAAATCTTGATAAAATACAACATTCTCTCAAATTTTTTACATTTAAAACTGGTCAATATAATAGCAAAGAATTATACGAACCAAAGAAAAGAGTTATATACATATTACCATTTAATCCAGATCGAATCGTTCAACACGCAGTTATGAATGAAATTAAAAAGATCTGGAATAAAATTTTTATTAGCGATAGTTATGCTTGTCGTGACAAAAAAGGAATGCACCGAGGATCAAATAAAGTTAGAGGGTGGGTAAAGATTAATAAGTATTGTCTTAAAATGGATGTAAGAAAATTTTATCTTAATATTAATCATGAAATATTAAAGACAATTATAAGAAAAAAGTTAAAAGATATATACCTTTTAAAAGTTTTTGATAATATCATTGATAGTTTTCCAGGTGAGATAAATGTTCCTATAGGAAATTTTACATCTCAATGGTTTGGTAATCTATATATGAATGAACTAGATTATTATGTAAAACATACACTTCATTGTAAATATTATATTCGATATTGTGATGATTTTTGTTTATTTAGTAATAATAAACAACAATTACATGATTGGTCGGCTTTGATAAAGCAATTTTTAAAAGATAAATTACAATTAGAGTTAAGTAAAAATGATGTTTTTCCTGTAACAAGAGGTGTTGATTTTTTAGGTTATCGCCATTTTCCAAATAAAGTTTTAGTTCGAAAAAGAACTATTAAAAAATTTAAAAAAATTTTTAGAAAAATTGCAAAGAAAATTCAAGAAGATAACTACAATAATTACACATACATTCTTGGTTTTTTGAATTCATCTAAAGGTTGGTTAGATCATGCTAATACTCATCGATTTAAAGAAAGGTGGAAAATTGAAGAACTAATTAAATTATTAAGAGTATGTGAATATAGTAAATTCAAAAAGCTATTCATATATGTTGCGAATATACCTGCAAAAACATATATAATTAATGATGAGAGAATAAATGAGATTATTCAAGAAGCAAGAAGTATTAAAATTAACAAAACTCAGACAATGAAGAAATCAATAAAAATAGATATTAGTAAATTAAAAAATTTTCAATACACACCATATGCTGAACCAGGTGATTGGATGAATTTGAGTGAACAATTTAAAATAAATACTTTTAACGATATGGAATGTGAAAATTTATTTTTAAAAGAATTGGATATGAATAGTGAATTAAAGAAAGAAATCGTGTCATTATCAGATTTAATAGGTGCTAGTAAAATAAAATACCCAACTATTAAATTAGAAGAAATAATAGATATTGATGTACTAATACATAGTATGTATATAGCACCAAGTATTAAAAGTGAGGGTAAAGATTATGCACGATTTATAATTACAAAATTAGATAGTGATGAAAAGCTAACATTTACAACTGAAAGTGTATCTGTTGTTGATAGTGTAAAAAGAGTATTAGCGAAATTTGATTCATTAAATATAAGTGAAGAATCTAGACCACTTATCAAATCTAGATTTGTATATGAATTTTCAAAAAAATCAGGTAGACGGTATATAAAAATGATTTCTTTATGAAATATATATTGATTTTTTATAATTTATATACTATATATTATATATATTATATAAAAGTTATAATACACTGTGAATATGAATTTTATTTTTTGGAGGCGTGCTGTAAGTGGTAGCCAGATCAGACTTAAAATCTGAGGGAGATTTCTCCGTGTGGGTTCAAGTCCCTCCGCCTCTACCATTTTAATAAATAATTACATAACAAACGCCGACATAGCTCAACTGGTAGAGCAACTCACTTGTAATGAGAAGGTTGGGAGTTCAAGTCTCTCTGTCGGCACCATTATTTTTTTTTTGGTCCCATCGTCTAATGGTTAGGACATCACCCTTTCACGGTGGTAATATGGGTTCGAATCCCGTTGGGATCACCAATTTTTATTCCGACTTAGCTCAGCGGTAGAGCAATCGGCTGTTAACCGATCGGTCATCTGTTCGAATCAGATAGTCGGAGCCAATTTTTATAGGGATGTAGCTCAGCTGGTAAGAGTAGTAGTCTGATAAACTATAGGTTGTTGGTTTAAGTTTAGTACGAGGAGAGCTATTTCTTATATATTATATGGGTGGGTTGCATAGAGGCTTATTGCAGCGGACTGTAAATTCGCCGTCTTCGGACATCGGTGGTTCAAATCCATCCCCACCCACCATTTTTCCGAATAAAAACGGAGATTTATACTATATAATATTTACAGTACACTGTTATATTATTAAAGTATAAACGTAGGGAGTTCTTCAATCGGTAGCTCCAAAGACAACGAAAATGTTTAATTAAGAACCGATTTTTATTTTATGAGAGGTAGAAGAAATAGATGTTTTTCTTCTATAAATTATTAAATATAGTAAGAATCTTCTAAAGTTTTAATTTTAATTTAGGTAAGATTAAAATTAATTTGATAGAGACTTAATTCTTATGGAACGCTCTATTACATAAAAGGTTATAAGATAGTTTACCTGAACTTTTAACATATATGTAGGAGTTTAATAATTTATATAACCTACTAACTATTCTTGTAGGAAACCTTTCACCATTTATAATGAAAGGTAAAAAAAATATGGAATTAAAAAAGAGATATGGTATATTTCTCATTAAAGAGAAAGTATTATATGGATATGTTGAAAATTCTTTTTCAATGAGCTGGGAACCAAATTGTGTAAGAGCTTGGAAATTAGAAGACTTACAATGGATTTGGAATAATGGCGTTAGACCTTATGGTTTAGATACTAAATATACAAAAGGAATTAAAGCCAAATATCCAAAAGCTTTTATCGTTCGTATTACTGATAATTTTCCCAAACAATTTCAAAATAAATTAAGAAAGAAAATAAAAATTCATTGGAAAGAAAGACAAGATATATTAAATAGAACAGAAGAAGAACAAAAGAAAAAATATATTAGCAAAAAATATCACGCTAGAAATGTTCGGTTTAGTGAGGTGTGAGTTTTACAGATAATATATTGGGATTATTTAGCTAATTTTCTTCAATATATTATTTGAGAATAACAAAGTAAGAAGTGATAAGCTTATGGAGTTATTTTATACGATGGGAAAGACCATTGACATATTGGAATCAGACAATAAGGTTACACCAAGTATTATACAGACCTTATAAAGTGTGTTTGCACTGATCTCGTGCGGTGTTAAAATAAACAGGAGTTGGCTCTTTTAGATATGAGTAACACAGTGATATCTAATATAGTGAAAAATAAAATTAGACATTCTTATCAAATTGGAAATTATATTTATTTTTCACTGAATTTTTTTTATACCACGATCGTTCATTGGTTAGAGTGTGGTCTTATATACCTAGTATCGTAGTTTGAGTCTCACCATTCCAGCCATTTTATAATTATTAAAATAATTTCTAATTTATAAAACAATAGAGTGTCGTCTAATGGTAGGACATCGCACTTTGACTGCGACAATAGTGGTTCGAATCCATTCACTCTAACCAATTCTAATTTACTCTTATCTTCATAAAATTTCTCTTGATTATATTAAAAATATATTATATAATATTAATATACTTAAAGGAAAATAAAATGAAAAGTTTTAAAGATTTTTTAACAGAAGCAAAAGAAAATATTAGTCATAAACTCGTTGATATGAAAATTATTAATGAGATGGCTACTCTTGCTGCTAAAAGCGATGGAGTTGGATTTATAGCTCGTATATATTCTAATGATCACGAGCCCGCTCATATGCATATTTTAGATTATAATAATAAAAAATTAGCTAAAGTTTTATTATCGGGAAATACTCCATCGAAAATTAATGATTTTCAATTCTTAGATGGTGAATTGGATAGAGATATGTTAAAGAAATTATTAAAATGGGCTAAAGGAAATAATGAAGAAGGTTTTAATAATTGGATATATAGCTTCTCGGTATGGAAGTCAGAACATAAATAAAAGGAAAATAAAATGAAAAAGAAGAAACGAAAACGATTTATAAATGGTGATGAAAGAAATTTAAGATTTAATCTCTTTCATAATGGATTATTTAAACAAAAGATTATACCAAATAAAAAGAAGAAAGTTAAAAAGTTTGACTATAAAAAAGAAATCAGTTCTTATCTAAACATTTATTCATTGAGTTTTTAGACAAGAACTGATTTTTATAATAAATAATTTATATAAATGCATTTATAAAGGAAAACCAAATATGAAAACATTTAGGGAATTTTTATTAGAAGCTAAAATAAATGAAGATACTATGACTCCAGACGAAATTAAAAACTTCATCGATGATCATAAAATTCGAAAAGATATAGGAACTGGAGTATTTAAATATACTAAAGTAGAGGAATCTGTGTCATTAGATGAAGAAAAAATATCAGACATTAGAACCTTAAAGAAAGGTCAAAAATTTAAATTCAAAAATTCTAAAGACAATAATACTTATATTATTACTCGTAAATTCAATTCTAATTCATTATCATATGATAATGTAAATACTAAAGAACATTATATATGGGATTGGAGTCAAGTCCATGAACGTGATGTTATAGTTGAATCAAAATAATTAACAGAAGCTAGCTTAAATCTTGATGATAGTTTTGAATTTGAAAGAACCAAATTTAATATTAAATAGTGGGATAATGGTGAAATTCAAATTACAAGTTCACATCCATATGATTTAGCTGAATATCATTGAGCTAAAAGTAGAAACGATGGCAAAACATTTGATATTATATTAGATAATAAAAGAGTTAAAACTGTTGTTACTAGATCATGGGAAAGAATTGATGATGAAGATTTGGGTGATTATGCAACATTTTCATGGTCTGAAATCACAAAAGTTCTAAAAGATATGGATAAAAGAGTAAAACCTCATATTGACAGAACTTAATTGTTTAAAATGTTTTCAAAATAAACTCTTATAAATAATAATATAAGAGTTTATTTTTTACTCGTAGTTGCATAGTCTGGCTAATGCGCTTGGTTTGGGTCCAAGAGATCGGGAGTTCGAATCTCTCCTACGAGACCATTTTATCGCGAGGTAGAGCAGTGGTAGCTCGTCAGGCTCATAACCTGAAGGTCGCTCGGTTCAACTCCAGCCCTCGCAACCATTTTAAAGGGAATGTAGCTCAGAGGAAGAGCGCTACACTGTCACTGTAGAGGTCGAGATATCGTAATTCTTCATTCCCGCCATATATTATTAGAGATTTAGTTTAGTGGTAAAACATCGGTCTCCAAAACCGAAGTCAGCTGTTCAAATCAGTTAATCTCTGCCATTTATATGGAGAGTTGACAGATCGGTTATGTGGAAGACTGCAAATCTTTTTAGAGGTGTTCGACTCACCTACTCTCCTCCATAAAATATTATTATGTCAGGTGAGATAGAGATGTGTGATAAGGATATCTATATAATAAGTTCAATTATTATTGGATTGAGCTGTATTTTATATAGTTTAATTTAAGGAAAGGTGGTAGAGTTATTCTGAAAATATAATCATATAATTTATATGATTATATTTTCATATAATGTTTGAATTGTTTTATCATTAACATTATATGTTTTATAAATATATTCAAATTCTTCTTGTAAGTCTTCTTTATATAGAATCTTATATTTCATATTAGTAATAGAATTTGCTTTAATATCAACTAAATCAGTATAGTAACCTTTAATTTCTATAATAGTATCATTATTAATTATAAAATCTGGATAGTATTTATGGTATTTTCCATTATAAAAATATTCATAAGATTTATTGCATCTTTTAATGTTAATATTGTGATCTAAGCAGTAAATTAAATAAACAAGTTCATAAGTAGAATCACAATAAAAACTCTTATACCAACCGTGTTTAGATCTACCCGATCCTTTATGATAGCCACCTAATTTTCTTTCTTTAGCATATTTTGATAATTTTCTTTTAGTTTCTTCTGTATGAGGGTGACTTGAAGTTTTATGTAATCCTAGTTTTTGATTTCTTTTAAACGTTTCATGTGCTTTTTTTATCCGCTCATCTGTTTCTTTACTAAGCCTTTTATTCCAACCAACACTACCTTTTTTCTATGTGCTAGCGGACTTTTTATTTTTTGTACTCTATTTGGATTATATTTACAATGTTTTTGATGAACGCTTAAACTACCAGGCTTTTTACATTCTCTACCACAATATTGACAAATAAATTTTTCTTTTGACATTAAAAATCTCCTTGAAAAAGGAGACAGAAACAAATATAAATAATTATAGCAATTTTGATAATGTTTCTATCTCAATTGTTAGAAGATTTGTAAAACGGCTAATTTTACAAATCTTTGTTTTATATAATTATTTATAAAAGTTTAGTTTTTAATGTGAAAATATAAATACTTTATATAATATTGTAGAAGTATGGTGAAATGATAACTGGCTTCCGTGAGTTCGAATCTCACCCTTTCCGCCATAAAATATTTAAAAAAAGCTTGAAAATTATTTTTATTTACATATAATAAAGGTGTAAATAATATTTAATTATATTGTTTACTTCCCCGAATATTAGATACTAGTTTCTAATGCTTTAAAACAACTAGTGTAGGTGCATGACTGAAAATGATTGTTGACTTTGTTAATTTGAATAGGAAATTAATAGTTTGGCTATCTAGATCAGCTCTAGGGTTTAATGGATTATCCTAGCAACCATTAAGGTATGCGCTTTGCCGATTTGAAAAAGTGCTCTTTTGATTAATTTATAGGTTAAAATTAATTAAGTTGAAATAGCTTGTAATTATTTCCGTTGGTGAAAGCGCTCATAAGAAAATACGTAAAGTTTTCTTTTTATTTATAAGAACTCTCTTTCTTATAAATAATATTAGAAGTAGCAATATTTCTAATAGTTCATTTTATTAATAGTGTTAAAGTAGAGCGATTCTCTCACCTATCTATCAAGGTAATGACGGCATCCTTTATAGAAAGCCTAATCAGCATTTCTTGGAATTTAGAAGCTAAAATAAATTCGACAATATAAAGGAGAGAATAAGTATTCTCTTAAACTATACGATAGATAATAGAATGAACAAACCCTCAAATAAGGTCGTGAATTAATGGTCGGAGAGATAGTGACCAGGATAAAATAAATAAATCTCAAATTCAATGTTATTCTAGAAACTAACATTGACGTGCTGAAAGAGGTGAAAATCGTCTATAGAAATATAGACGATTTTTTTGTTGATTATCTAAAAATATATTATACAATATAGTTATTAGAAATATAGGAGATTATGAACATGGATGAACAAAATCAACAAATACAATCAGGTGATATTAGATTTGATCTTTACAGTCAAATACATTTTTATATTACAAATAGTAGCGATAATTCATATAGTATAATTAACAGTAAAATGTATACATCAAGTGTTAATAAAAATGAATGCTATGAGACGAGATTAATTAAACATTTTGATGATAATAAAGAAGGTTTAATTAAATTTGTAGAAAGCTTTTGTGAATAAAAAAGGAGGAAATAATTTCCTCCTTTTTTATTATTTTTTATACCCATAATAACATCCAAGCTAACCAAGCACCTTGATAGCCACCATATATCCATTCACCCCAATTCCATCCATTTTTACCAAATGGAATTTTCTTTTCAACTTTACTACCAATCCAGTAGCAAATACCCATACCTAAACCAGATAGCATAAACCATAAACTATTTAAATATAATCCCCATAAGAACGTCAGAATTAAGCCTGTTAAGCAAGTTCCACAGAAACCAAATATTCTAGGGAATTCATATAACCAATAAGTCTTTGCTTCAACTTGAACCCAGTGACCAAATAATTTATTGAATATTTTAGCTGATTTTTCACTAAATGTTATTCTAATACTATATAATAAATCATCAATTAATTCACATTCTTCATCTTTTAGTGGATTAATTTTACCACCACCAACTAATGATCCGATATATAATCCCCATCCATATAATTGGTAAGAGGTATAACAATCAATAAAGCCAACTAACCAGTTTTCTAAACCAAATCCATAAAAAAAGCAGCCATATAGACCGAAAGCAACAGCATACCAAATTTTATTCATTAGAGCTTTATAACCTTTAAATTCCAAACCACCTCTAACACGCCAAAGAAAAGCTGATAAGATTATAATTAAAATACTATATAAAATATTAATTATCATAGAGATCTCCTCATAATAAACTTATACATAATTATTTATTTTTGTTGATTTTAATTGAGAATTTATTATATAATTTATCTATAATAAAAATATTGAAAGGAGTGTTATGATGAAAAATAGTATGTGGAAAACAAACAATGAAATACCTACAACATATGTAAATGTTGTTATGAAATTTGATGAGCCGTTCGGAGATCAACTACCAAAAGACGAACAAGATCCGGAATACGAATGTATTGAAATGAGAGATCCAGGTGATGGAAATGATTTATGTTGGCAATGGTTTGAGCAGTGTTCAACTTGGTGTTATCTAGATGATTTAATTAGATGTTCAAAAGATATATGTAGTATTGCTGAGAAGTTTTTAGAAAAGAATATTGAATTTGAAGATTGGGTTGGAATGAATTTTGAGTATTTAGAAAAATAATATAAAAAGAAAAAGACTAGTTTTATTACTAGTCTTTTTCTCTATCTCATATGTATGTTAACATATTCGATATAGGGAAATTTTATATATTTTCTTCTGGATAAGGATAACGAGCTTTGATTTCTTCAACTTTTTGCTTACGTTCTTCAATAAGTAGGTTGATTTCAGCAATAATCTCAGTAGTTTGCTCTTCATCACCAAGTCTTTGAATATGACAAGTGATAGGATCAACCTCATTTTTGTAGGCTTCTTGTCTTGCTTGTTGCTGCTCTTCTTTTGTCGGTTCAGGTTTCTCAGGAGCATAGCCTTGAACATACCAACGCTCATCATAACCTAACTCAACTTCCATTTCAATCATGCCAATAGATTGATAGAAAGAAGAGTTTGTACCAGTTCCAATGGACACTTCTTTAGTTTCGTCATTTATTACTTTTGCATATTTTTTCATATTAATTTACTCCTTTACAAGGATAAAATGTTAATTGTCCATAGTTATTGTCTCGCAATTCTACAACATCTCCTGCTTCAACAGGAACGCAACAACTACCATTCCAATAAGTAGCTGTACTGAAGGATAATTGAATGTCATTTATATAAAAAGATGAACCTGTTCCACCTGTTCCACCTGATTGATATAAAATCCAACCTTTTGTAAGGCAAGTATAAGTTCCTTGTACTCTATTTAATACTAAAATTCCTGCTGTATAATCAGGCATATTAAGCGCATCATTGTAATCAACTACTCTAAATGGAAGTTTAGTAGAAAACGAAGCTATTTTACCGTTATCGCTACTTGATTTAATATTAAATCTACCTATTACTAATTTATCAGCACCTAGATAAGTGTTACCATTATACAAATAGTTATCTGATTTAACTAATAGATTTGAATACCAAACAACTGTATTGTCGTTTTTCAAAGCTAAATCAAATGTTCCATAAGTTTCGCTACCCCAAGTATGTGTTACAACTTTACTTGTAACAAACTCAATACTCCTCAAACTACCATCAGCATTTCTACCATCTGGTATCAAGCCTTTAACACCCGGTAAAGCAAATACAGTTGAGCCAATATAACTAAAGCCGTTGAAGACTTGGTCAATAGAAGTAATAGTACCATCTGAAACAGTTACGATAGCTAAAGATAAACTCCAAACATCACTTTCAAGTACCCCGTTTCTATAAAATGCTACAGTCATTGTAGATGTATTATAAAACATTCCTGAACCAGTTGGTGGTGTTGTACCACTTGTGCAAGCTGATGGTGATTGATTTGCCCAAGCTTTATTATCTCTTATATTACAAAACACAACAAAAGTCCCACTACCACTATGAGGTGAAACAACCAAATCATTATCTAAAATTATATGCGAACCGTCACCCTTATACAGCTTACTACCTGCCTTTAGTGTTAGCACACCATCATTAAGCTCTAGTTTAATATCTTGTGGTATTTCTGTTATGCAGTTGGTGACGTTTTTAGAATACTTAGCAAAATTAACAAAGTTAGAAGGAACATTACCGAAATCTCTATCAACTTTATCATTGAGAGCTTCAAGCACTACTCCAGCATCATAATTCACTTCGGTCATTATTCATTCTCCTCTGGATATGGATTTTCTTCTTTTATTTTAGCAACTATTTCCGCTCTCTTAACTTTAAGAGCATCAATTTCTGCAATAATATCTTCTGTCTGTTCCTCATCTCGTAAAGATTGTATTTGACAAGTGATCGGGTCTTTTTGGTCTCGATAAAGAGCTTCACGAGTCTGACGAACTTCTTCATAGGTTAGAAGTGGTTTCTCAACAACAGGAGCTGGTTTAGGCTCTGGAATTTTATTAATCTGAAAATAACGCTTGCCGTTTTCACGACGTTCAATAATTTCAGTCAATATTGCTTTGTTAGCATTGCACCAAGCTTTAGCTTCGTTGAATTTCTCGTCAAAAGTTCCGTCAATATATTCAATTATCTGTCCGTATTCCATTTAGTATACCCCCCTATTTAATAGCATCCATTTTAATTTCAGCAATAACAGCACACGCTCCCAACCAAGGATTGTATGCGGTTTTAGTTATGTTCAATTGATGGTATTTATAGTATTTCTGTGAATTAACTACAATTTCCCAAGTTGCACCTTGAGCAGTTACATCATTTGTCCAATCGCAAATATGTTCCCAAGTGGCGTTATCATTTGAACCCAAAACAGTTCCAGCAGTAACGCCTTTATGTCCAGAAGAATTCGAAGTTGTAATTGTAAGTTTTTTTAACTTCAAAGCTTTTGGATTATACATTATCAACCACTGTGGCATACCACCACTTGAGTGCCAAATTGTACTAGTGTTATTGTCAAAAGCATTCCAATAAGCACCACTATATACACTCTTACCAGTAACAGCAAAGCTGTCACCGCCTAAAGTTCCATTAGCGGTTAAAACTGGTTGTTTGAATATGTTGTCATAAACCAATGTACTTCCGTTATATATTTTCGATATTTCCGTTGAACCAAAATATATTCTACTCATCTCTTTAGGTGGAACTGTAACAATATAATCATAATCATCGGCAGTACTTTCAATTCCTTTAGTACCTCTCCACCATTCTTCACCATTTATTTTGATGTAGGATTTTCTAAGGTCGATTGAACCACTAGTAAAAGCAGCCGCATAGTATTTACCGCCCGCTTGAAAGTCAGCACCAATAGCTATGTTATATCCAGAAGTAATAGGAGTGGTAACACTTGATGAAGCTTCTGGTGTGTAGATAACTCCATCAGTAGACAAACTTAGCTCGTACCCTGTTTCAGGATTATAAGAAGCTTTTGCATAATAGTCTTTGTTTACTTCAAGAGTAGTAGTTCCAGTAATTCCAAATAATAGGGTACTTGTATTGTTGGCATAAGCACCAAAATATAAATTATTTTTACCAGTAACAACAACGTCAACAGGTTGATAAGCAACGCTTGAGGAGTTAAATAAACTCCTGCTAACACCTAAAGCACTCAAATTGAACTTAGCAACTATATCCCAACTGTTTGAGTTAGGGCTAAAGTTCTCAGGCAACACAAGCCAACTCGTTGAACTGAAACCACTAGCAATACCATTCTCAATAGTTGGAGAGCCTACAACTGTTACATTAGGCTCTGTTCCGTACTTGTAATATTTCTTCAACACTGGATTCAAATACACAGGCATGGCTTAGACCTCCGGTATGCAATATAGCACACCTTCTTCTGGTTCGACTGGTAAAACAGATACAAGCTTAATTTTATTTGATTCAGAGCTAATTATTTCTTCTAACCCAGAACCTCTATAATTCCCACCGTCTATATCAACCTTTCCATTTAAGGCTTCAGTGATTGCTCCAATATTAATTTCAGTCTCTTCGCGTTTAGTGTTACCAACGTAGAAATAAAGATACTTCTTATTCTGAACTTCTTTATATTTAGTAGAAGATAAATCAGCGACTATACCTGATTTTGTTGGGTCTGTGGTAATACCTGTTGCTAAATACCCTGATGTTTGAGTATTTTGACCAGTTGTAGTGCCAACATTTTCTCCGTATGATGTTGTTAATCCTGACAATAATTGTGTATTATTGTTAACCCAACTTGTTAAACCCCTATCATTAGTTCCATCGGTCAACCCCAAAGCCATTCCATTACCAACAACAGGATAAGTTTTTTGCAAATCAAGCTCATCACTTATCTTTCTCGGTAACTTAAATCTCTTATTCTCTTCATCTAAGATATAATACCAAGCAGCTCCAGTTAAATTATAAATCTGTTCAACAAGATTTGATTGATCCGGTAATACAATCTTATAATTTTTAGACGTCATATAGTATGTAATGAGTAACCCATTAACTAATTCAGTAGTTGGCTCAACTACTAAAGCTTTCTCATTAACTAATTCATTATATGCAGTATAATAGATATCTCCATCTTGCCAAGAAAATGTGTCTGCTCTAATAAAACTCGCGTCAGTTAGTTTATGATCCTGCCAAGTATGAAAAAATAAAGGTAAAGCAGCTCCACCACCTAAACTAATTTCTTTCCAAAACAAACTATCTGATAAATTATTTCCTAAATTATTATCAGTGAGAGATTGATATAGTTTAATTTCTTCAGAATCAGCTGAAATAACTGTATTATTAATATTATATGATTTTTCTGGTGAGTAATTGAAAATACCAATTGTATTATCTAAATCTTTAACTAAATTTTGAGGTAATTTTATCATTATTAAATTACCTCCTTAATTTTTAATAGAGAGGAATTACCTAGCGCCCCCCCCCCAGTCTAACATTGAAAAAATATGTTTATTGAACATTTTAATCCCTTTCTATTAAAACTTATCTTTATACAATTATTTATATAAAATAAAAGTGTCTATTTTTGAAATAGACACTTTTATTATCTTTTATTTAGAATAAAAATTAGCCTGTGATAACTGCTTTATAAGTATCAGCAGCAACACCAGAAGCAGCATTGATTTTAACTACAACGCTATTATTTGATTGAACGATAGTAGCAAAAACAACTTGACCTGTAGCAGCTTCTTTCAACTGAACTGTAGCATCTTCACCGAATGTATGTTCAATTGTCCATGTTGCAACACCAGAAGTAGCTGATAATTCAGGGTTATTAACAACTAGCTTGTGAGAAGCAGCAGCTGCTGCAGCCAAAGCTTCTTCTTTTGCAGAATTAATTGAACCTTCTAATTCAGTTTTTTGAGCTGTTACATTTTCAATTGTTGCGTATGTTTTAGCAACATCTTCTGATGTGATATAAGCAGACAAATCAACAGTTTCTGATAATTTATCCCATCCAGCATCAGTCCAAGCATAATTAGCACCTGTTTCTGTAATATTATAAACATCACCAATTACTTGACCTTCTGAAGGCAAATCAGAGAAAGTAGCAACTGAACCTTTGAATTTATAAACAGATGAAACTTTTGCATCAACTTCTGCTTTTGTATAAGCATCACCAATACCGTAACCTGCTAAAGTTGTTGCTTTATCAGCTTTTCCTTCCAAAGCAGCAGCAACACCACCTGATTTAACAGGGTTTGTAGATTCAGCGGTTGGAACATCATCAAAAGTTAATACATCTTGTTTTTTAGCTAATTCAGTTGTTAATGATGTTTCATTAACGTATTTAGAATCGTTAGTCAAATCAGACAATTTAGTTGGAACATCAGCAGCATTTGCTTTAACTGATAAACCACTTACTAATTGTTTAACATTAACAGCAGCTGTTTCAGAAGTACCTTCAGCAACTTCTAATGCAGTAGCAATCTTAACAATACCTTTTACAGAATCAGAAGCTTCAGGTAATGCACTCCAAGAAGCTGCTTCACCGTTAGTTGTTAAATATTTACCTTCATTTCCTGCTTGAGCTGGTAATGAATCTTTAGCATTGACTAAATTATCAACTTCAGTTTTTGTATAAGCATCACTAATGTTGTATCCAGCTAAAGTTGTAGCTTTGTCAGCTTTAGCAGCAACTGCACCATCAACTTCAGTTTTTGTATAAGCATCAGCGATACCATAACCTGCCAATGAAGTAGCTTTATCAGCCTTAGCATTAACAGCAGTATCAACTTCAGTTTTTGTATAAGCGTTTTCGATTCCATAACCTGCTAAAGTTGTTGCTTTGTCAGCTTTAGCATCAAAAGAAGCTTGTAATTCTTCTAAAGTTGTATATGAAACCCATTTAGTATTCTCATAGCAATAAAATTTATGAGAAGCTGTGTTATAATAAATTTGACCTTCAACAGGATTTGCAGGAGCTGTTGATAAATTCTGAACAACGGCATTTTGCAATTCATTCTTATTAAGATCAAGCGATGTTAAAAATTTATATGACATATATGTTCATCCTTTTAGTTTATGTTAATTTAAATAGGCTTTTCCTGAAAATGATAGTGAAAAACTTACTATTAATTTAGATTTATCAATATATTGAACATCACCAACAACAGCAGTCATTGCTGAATCAACAATTGTTACGCTTGGAAATTTATTTAAGTTGTGAACGATTTCCCATTTTTTACTGGCAACATCTTGCTCAAATACAAAAGTATTTGATGTAACTGTTGATGAAACTGATAAAATACCACCTTCATCAATATTCAATCCAGCACCAACAACAACACCACCTAATTGTTCATTAGTAGCTTTTGGTAGTTCATAATCTTTTGGTTTATCTTTTAAATCATTATAACTACCTGTTGTTGCAACCATTGCAAGTTTTGAGCGTTCTTCTGATATTAAATCATCAACTTCTTTTTTAGTATAGTAGTTGGATAAATCAATATCAGTTGAACCAATCATTTCATACTTATTATCTATCCAAATATATTCTTCATATACATTACTCAATTTAGTATCTTTTTTAGGAATAAAGTATATTGTACTACCTTGTCCTTTTTCTGGTAAAACATCAAGTATTACAAATTTAACTGTTTCAATTTTACCAATAGCTACTTTAATTGAGTTTTCAACATAATCTGAATCAACATAATTTGAATCATTTTTAAGTTGACTTGTTTTAGTTGGCACAATAGCTGATATTACATCATTCTTAATAATAATATTTTCACCAGCTTCATAAACAATACCTTCTTTAATATTTAAATCTTTTGTTGAAAGATTGCCAACTAATTTTACATTATTAATTGCAGGTAAATTTAATAAGCTGTTATAATCTGTTCCAGGTGGTATAACATTAAATTTAATCGAACTATTATTTGTTGTTGTATTAGTATTTCTTAACATTTAACGAGCTCTGGTAAGATTTTAAAATATATATTAGTTAATGTAGTATATTCTTTACCATATGAATCAACAACCTTCAAAGCTCCATAAATACCACCAACAGGTAATTGTTTTGTTTCTTCTTTAGTAAAAAACAATTCAATCTTTTGACCATTTAAATTTTCATAAGTTTTAGTAATTGGACCTAATGTGAAAATTATACGATAATCAGATAAATCTTCAACATCAGTTGTTGCTAAAACTATTTTTTGGTCCATGAAATCACTATCATCACCTTGTCTTATAACTATAGGTTTCATTAAATATAAATCCATATTTCAAGTTCTATACTATATAATTATTTATACAAACAAAAAATGTCTAATATTTATATATTAGACATTTGATAAATATATTTTCTATATTTTTATATTATTTTCTAAGCAATTTCTTCCACCAAGGCTTCTTAGTACTTTTTTTAATTTCTTCTCTGTGTGAAGTAATAATATTATCATTTTCATTTAGTAATGATTCGATATCATTATATGTAACAGATGCTTTATAGTATTCTAATGATGGTTGAAATAAAATAATATTTTTAATTCTTTGAACAGTTTTTCCACCTTTAGTTTTACCTTGTTTAATATGGCTGATTGTTGATTGTGGTATATTAAATTTTTGTGAGAATTGACTTTGAGTCATTTTATTTGTTTTTAAGTAATCTTGTAACATTACACTTACATCAAATACATTCAATTTCATAACTAACTCCAAATAATGTTAAATTAAATACATTTTTAATATAATATAAATTTTATATATTTCAACTAAATTTTTTTGTTGATTATATTAAAAATTTATTATATAATATCATTATATAGTTGATATTGAAAGGTTGTTAGTATGGAATACAATTGGCAAGAAATTCAAGAAGAATGTACTGATATTGCTATCGTAGCTGAAGCAAATGAAGTTAGTCTTATGATGAGTGAAGGTATTAAATACTCAATTCATGATATGATATCAAATAAAAGTGTTGGTTATATGTATGATATATGTGGTAATGCACTTATTAAATTTAAAGATCAAAGAGGTTCATTTGCAAAAGCATATAAAAAGTTTATTCAAACAGTTGAAGAAATATATAGTACAGATATTTTTAATCTATATATGCATTCATCAAGACAAGAATTAAGAGTTAACAAAGCTGTTGCATTCGCTGTTGCTAATCATATTAATAATAAGTATAAAGCAAATGTATATGTAAAGTGGTATGAAGATTAGAGAGGAAGATATGTTTACAATTAAAGATTTGGTTGATGATTTTGAATCAAAAATTGGTTTGATACAAGATTGTCGAGTCGATAGAATTAAAAAAGAACTTATTAAAGCTGGTTTGAATAAGGAACAAGCTGAATTTTTTGCTATGTTATGTGATGATTTGGAATCAGCTGGATTTAATCGTGGATATCAGACAGCATTGGAAATTCTAGATGACTCGTATTAATCTGGTAAATGTCGAAGAATTATCTGATCAACATTTAATTGCTGAATATAGAGAATTGCCTAGATGTATCAAACAAAATATTAACATATCAGATGCACCTAAAAAGTACTGTCTCAATAAAGGTCATATGAAATGGGCAAAGCTTCATTCGAGATGGTTAATGAGAAGGTATTTAGATATTACATGGGAAATGCAATATAGAGGAATTAAAACAAACTACCCATTTTACAAGTTATATGAGATTTATGAAACTCAATACTATACAAAAGAATGTGATAATTGGTATAATCCAACTGATAGCGACATTCAACTATCGAAAAATAGAATTATTGAAAAATTTAATCTCAAACCAAATTGGTATAAATGGACCAAAAGACAACCACCTACATATTTAACAATAGAAAGATAAACCATCACATTTAATATAATAAGAAGGAATAATACATGAGCAAGTATAAATTAAATCACTTATATCAAAATAAAACAGATAAAACAAGTCTCTATTATATAAGCGAATGGAGTAGTGGTGAAATTTTAGTTGAAGAATTTAAACAAGTCGAAAATCCATACTATTCATATGTATATGAAGATACTGATTTTGTTGTCAGCCCTGATGATTTTGAAAATTTAATCATCGAACATGTAATTGATTTGGGTGAACTAGAATCAACAGACTATTCTTTCAAAACAGTATTTAACCAAATACAACAAAGACATTTTGGTTCAAATACAGATAAAGTATTAGTTAAAGATAGAACAAACGATTTAATTTGGGAATTAGATCATTCAAATGATATAGCTAAAGTTGATGTGTTTTTATCACTAGCTAAAAAGTATCATGAATTAATAGAATAAAAAATAGCGAGATTTATTTCTCGCTATTTTTTTTTAATATTTACCAGTAAATATAATATAAAACATTGTAAGGTAGGGTTGCATATTATTATGTGGTTGATTTCCTCCAACTGGAGATGTATATGCCCACCAGTTATCAAAATCTCGACCACCATTTGAACCATAGTGACCTTTACTAACTAATCCCCATGGATCATTTCCATACGCTTCTGAAAAAGGTGCAATATGTTTATGTTCTGGAATTTCTGACACTGTTAATTTATGTGTTGCTTCACCACCTTTACTACCAACATTATAACCACCACCTTGACCGACAGGAACACGACCACTCATATTTGGTAAAGCAAATGTTGTTTTACCATCACCTGCACCATAAATTGTACCAATTTTAGAAAATAAATCTTTATATGTTGTTCTGTTTAATAATCGACCATCACATTTCATCCAACCAGTTGGTATAGAACTTTCTACACCTGCATATAATTTAACTTCACCAACAAAAGTATTAGATTGAATTTGAATTCGTTGATTATTTGATGATCCAGTTGTTGATACTCTTAAACCAACATCAGAAGTAAATTTTGAGCCTAAATAATTTGCAGTATCAGTTGGAGATATCTTAACAAGACTAGTATCACCAACATCATCACTTGTTAGTAATTTATAACCACCTTTCGTTGTGCCGTCAAAGTAATACATTTTTTTATCATCTTGTGAATATACTACTTTACCAGCAACACCAGTTTGCGATTTAATAACATTAGAAGTTGATTTCTTTATGATAAGCTCAATATTATCATTATTTAAATCTAAGGTTGAATTATTAGTTAGAATTTTATCTTGTTCACCTTTATCATTCTCAATGAATAGATACTTTTTATCTGCACTCCATCCAAAATTTTTATATTTTAACTTATTTGTATCATATAGTTTAATAATTGCATCACCAACTAAATCTGATCCAACTCGTATATTATTTTTAACATCTAATTCACCATTAATTTGAAGTGAATCGGTTATAACACCACCTTGTTTATCAAGCTTTTCATCATTAACTTCGTTGATTGCAGCAACAAGTGTTGTTTTTGATACAGTTGTAAGTAAATTTAAAACATCAACTGATAATTGATTATTCAATAAATCAATAGCAGCATTTGTTTTATCACACCATTCAAGAAATGTATCATCTAAAATTAATCTATTTAAAGCCATTTGTATATACCTTAGATAAGTTTCTCAATTATTTTTTCTAAATCTTTAATTTTATTTTCTAATTCTTCAATTTTTGCTGCTTGATCTTTTTTTGCTTTTTTCTTTTGACGATAAGCTGATAAAGCTTCAACATTAGAATTTAGAATAGCGTTAGAATCTAAATCCTTAACATAATCTTTTTCATCAGTGATTTTAACTTCTCTCATATAGAAAACCTCTTTATAATTATTTATAGAGAGGGAGTTACCTCCCTCAAACTATACAAGTGTTAATACCTTAAGATTTTGTATAAATGGTATATCATATGTATTTGCAGATTTAAATACAATTTTAATAACAAATGTCTTAAATCCTGTAAATCCATCATATGTGATAACTCCAGAATCAAATGAATATTCTTTAATATCATTAACATTAACAGAATAATCATTATTATCAGCAGACATTTTTACAAAAGGTCTAAGATTGAATATACTTTCATCATCTTTATTTTGAACTCTATAGTATACTTCAATATCTGTATTCATTGGTCTGTATGCTTCGAAATAAACCTTGATTGAATCTGCATCAAAACCTTCTTTCAACGTTACCTTTTTAGTGATATATTTTGCAAGAGCATTACCACCAACAGGATCTGTTTCATATAATGAATCATTATTAATAATATTTTTAATGAGTAATATATTGGATTTCTCTAAATCAATACAAGATGCACAATCTATATCATTAATGAATACTGCTTTAATAAGAAATGTATAATTTGTATTTACTAGAGCTTGAGTTGGTAAAGAAATATCTTTATCATTTTCAAATTCAATCCAGTTATTATCAAATGTTGTTCCATCATATGTTTTTTTGTAATAAAAGCGAATATTATTAGTACCTTGAATAATATTATGTAGATGAGCATAAAATACGTCATAATTAAATAACTCATTTGATTTAGCTCTCAATACTAATTCACTACCTACATTAAATTGTAGCTTATTAACATTAAATTTTAATACTTTATTATATTCAACTAACCATTCATTTTTAGAGTTATTAGTAAATACATCACCTGTTCCTATTGCTTTTGATACAATATTATTTGCTGATGAATTTATAATTGGTTGTCCGACAGTAGCTCTATATAACTCATATTTAGAGCTATTTGTATGAACAACAATTGCATATTCACCTTCAATTAAGAATAATGGTCTCTTAAATATAAATCTTGTAGATAAACTGCCGTTATTTGAAATAATAACAGATGATGCTCTCATTGTTACTTGTGAGAATGGAATCAATTTACTTTTATGTGGTTTACCGTCTTGAACAGGTCTAATATCAATTGTAACTGGTAAACTATTATCTTTTGTTTTAAAGAACAAATCAACACTATCAATAAATATTCCATTTGGTTTATTTGACACTTGGAATGTTTGTGCAATCATTTTACGCGTCATTGTTTGATTTGATAAAGTGTAATCTTCTACTAATTCTTGGTGTTGAATTAGTGGAGGTAATGTAGAAACTACATTATCTGTTCTATTGTTTAGTAAACCTAATGCATAGAAATTAATTTCAGCCATTGTAGAAGCTTTTTCAAGCTTATTTTGTGATTGGTTAATAAATCTCAATAAATGCATACCAGAACGAATAAATCCGCTTGGCAAACTAATAGTATTAGAAATTTCACCATAATTATCAGAAATTCGACCACCACCAACGTATTTATTGATATTTACATCATCAAGAAATACATCAAACATTGTGTTTGGCTTAACAGCTTTAACATTAAAGTTTAATTTAACAGAATCAATATATGGAATAACATCAACATTGACTTTTCTATTATTAACAATCTTTTGAATTGATGTGCTTGACTCAAGATTTAATATAGAATCTTTATCTTTATTGATTTCATTACCATACCATAAATTTTTCCAATAGCCATAGTTAATATCGTATGGTGATTTTGTTTTGATTTTCCAACCAACATTAACATCATTTTCATTGATAACAACATCTGGATTTTTATTAATATTAATAAAGTTAGTTCCATTTGGAGTAATATCAATATTGCCGATCCAATTTATAAGATTAAATGGATTAATTTGAACTGTTTCTGTAATTGTATCTTGTTTAATATAAGAAACAGATGTTGAAGTTGGGGTTATTAATCCATTATTATTAGCAATACCTGTTGAAGAACTATCAATTTCTAAATTTAAGGATTGAGTATCAATAGGTGCTCTTAAATATCTATGCATGCTATCGATAGAACAATTATATGAAATATTAGTTAGATCTCCAACATTATGTCCAATAAATGAATCAACTAAAATACCAGATTTATACATATCATCACCAGATTCATCTAAAACTGTTTGATTTTTAGCGTTCTCTTCAAGTAATGATAATGATGCATAATATTCCAAGTTAGATATACGGTTATCTAATTTTCCAATGTCTCGCATTGTATATCTTTTATTATCAATGTATTTAATAGTAATATCATTAACATCAAATGTATAAGCAGGGATTGTTAAGATATATAATGACATTGAATCATCACGATCATTTGGGGTTGTTGGAACTAAATCTGATACACCCTGTATATAATCAAATTGACGATCTTCTCTTAATATAATTTTATCAATGCGACCTAAATAGAATTCATAATTAGCGTTAATATTATCATCTGGTCTTGGTAAATCAATACCACCAGTAGGAACTATAACACTATTTGATCCATCTGCAACACGAGGTCTAAAATCGATTACATCACGTAGATTATAAGTTGTTCCATTATTTGTAGTATATGTAGGAATTTGATCATAATCAATAATAGATGTATATGAATCAACTGAGAAATAACCTGAACCAGAATGTGAAAAGTATTCAAATTCAACTGTTAGAGTATCATCAATTGAACCATTATTTAATGTAATAGAACCGTGATCATATAAATTATCTCTCTGTCCATTATCTAATGTAAATTGATCTGTGATATCAGTATCTGAAGAATCTTTAACAGAAACTAGTTTATAAATATCTGAATATCCTAAATCTAATCTATTACCTGTTAACTTACCTGTTATTGTAGCAGTATTAAGTGCTTTAGTTCTTTCAGCTTTTGAGTTTAGATTAACACTAGCTAAAATAGTAACTGATGCTTGGAAAGACGTATCATTTATATTAAATGTTGCGGTTTGGTTACCACCAGATAATGTAATACTACGACCTGAAGTAGTCATATTAATTATTTGACCAGAAACAATTCCTGTATCGCCAGCGTTTACAACATTAGTAGCAACTAAAATATATCTTCTCTTAAGAGTATCAGATAATGCACCTGAAGCACCAAAGAATGAATTATTTCCACCAATATTAATAGAAGCTACACCATTTGCAAAGCTTGCTTCAAAAGATCTTTGTGAAACATATTCTGTACTGATTGTGCTGTCTGGTTTTAATGTTTTTACTGATGTATGTGGTGTTGCAAATAAAAGTGTATTATAACTAGTACCAAGTAACTTTTCACCAGAAACGGCAGCAATAGTTGCGCTAGCGCCAGATGTGTTTGTAATATTTGTTACACTATTAAAAGATTGGTTACTATTCATTTGAATATTGAATAAGTAAAATCTAAAACTACCATCACTTTCTTGTGTAATGAATCTTAAATACGCTGTACCAATTTTAGTTGATGATTTTAAAAGATCAACCTGCTCTAAATTAACTGGTTTAAATAATCCTGTCATAGATGTTACTTTACAGTAGTTGCCATACTGTGCATTAATATCAAAATTTGTGACTTGCTCAACATCACGAGCTTTTGGTAATGATAGCTTTGATGTTGAAATCGTCTCAAATTCATAACCGCGAACATATGCCTTACCTGCACCAAGTAAGACATTAAAATTATCTCCATTATTTTCAATTTTAATATCAAACGGTTCAACAGTGAAGTTGCCACTTTCATCAAATGTTCTTCTGGCAAAATTTTTCTCTAATTCAGAATACTGTGTATACTTATTCTCGAAAGTAATTTCACCTTCTTTAACTTCCATTAATTCAATAAAATTAATAGAATTTGCACTATCAATTGATTTCTTTTCTAAATATAATGTATATTGTAAACGATCTGCACCATGTGCACCATAATTAGGTGAGCCATTTGCAGGATCAAGCAAAGAATTGTCTGTTTCATAAGTTACTATATTATCATATACAGTGATACCAATCTTATATGAAGGTTTGTTTGAATATTTTTCAAGAATAATTTGTTGCTGACCAACTCTTAAAAATAATCCATTATAAAAATAATAACCTTCGCTGATACCTACCATAGATGCAAAGCCAATTGAGCTTTCTTCATTTAAGATTGTTGCACTATATACAATATCTTCAGCAATAATATCTTCCCCATAATTAAAATCAATACCATTTAACGGTTTAACATAAATTGTATTTTCATCTGTTCCTTCAGCTTCAATATAATGAACTACTCTTGCTAAAGCACCAGATTGTTGACCTTTAATTATTTGACCCATAAAATTAGCAACATTAATATTTGTTTCTTTAAATGTGCTTGCTAATAATATATAGGTAACTTCAGTATCTAAACTAACTTCACCACCTAATACTCTTGAGCCATTTTGAAATAAGTGTGAACCAAATTGATTAATTTGATTTTGTATGATTGTTTGCATTTGCGTCAGTTCACGAGCTTGAACTGCAACAGAAGGTTTAAAAAGAATACGATAAAAATCTTTCTCTTCTTTATAATCATCGTAATATGGATTTGTATTTGTTACTAAAAGATCAGCCATTATTTTCTCTCATATACAGACATTCTATTATTATACAATTATTTATATTGAAATTATAGATATAAATACTTAAAGAAAAGTAATTTATGAAAGTTATAATAATGAAAAGCTTTAGGGAATTTTTAAGCACTAACTACTTCAAACATGGTGCATTTATAGAATTAAAATTTACAAAAGAAACTTTAGAAAATTTACAAAAATATTTTAATAAAAATAATATTCAAAACCAACTCAATCTAGACGAAATTCACACTACATTACTATACTCTAGAAAAGGTATTGTTGATTATATTCCATCAAATGTATTGAAAGGTGAAATTCTAACACCGATTAAATTACATATATGGAAAACTCAAGAAGATACTAATTGTTTAGTTTGTGAATTACATAACAATAATGTTATTAGACATCACAATAATTTAATTAAAAATCATAACGCAAGCCATGATTATCCTGAATATATTCCTCATGTAACATTGAGCTATAATTGTGGTAATATTGATTTAGATCAATTAGAATTACCTGATTTTAATTTTATAGTTGAAAATGAATCATTAAGTTCACTTGATGAAGATTGGCTAAAAAATAATATAAAGAAAAGATAATAAGTATTGATTATATAGCTTACCATATTTAATATACAAAATGTAAAATCTATATAGAAAGGAATTAAAAGTGACACAAATAATCGATACAACTGAATTAGATTTTTCTGATGTTTTATTTAAACCAAAAAGAACAACATTAAATTCAAGAAGTGAAGCAGATATTATAAGAGAATATAAATTCAAGTACTATCCAAATACTATTAAATCTTGTGGTATAATGGCTGCTAATATGGCAACTACAGGAACATTTGAAATGAATGACGTTCTTCAAAAATATAAAGCAATTACTTGCTTACATAAGCATATTGATGTAAAAGATTTAGAAGAATATATGGTAAAAAATTATACTAAAAAAGAAAGTGAATATAATTCATTTACATTTATTTCAATAGGTTTGAAAGATGATAAAGAAAAATTATTTGCTTTGATGGATAGAGGATCTCCATTTGATAAAATTTGTATCGATGTTGCAAATGGTTATATGCCAAAATTATTAGAATTTGTTAAAGAAGTTAGAGGAAAATACCCAAGAGCATTGATTATGGTTGGTAATGTTGTAACTGGAGATATGACACAAGATCTTATCTTAAGTGGTGCAGATATTGTTAAGGTTGGTATTGGACCTGGTTCAGTTTGTACAACAAGAAAACTAACTGGTGTTGGAAGACCTCAACTTTCAGCAATTCTTGAGTGTGCAGATGCAGCACATGGTGTTGGTGGTATGATTTGCGCTGATGGTGGTTGTACTTGTGCAGGTGATGTCGCAAAAGCATTTGGTGCTGGTGCAGATTTTGTAATGCTTGGTGGTATGCTCGCAGGAACAGATGAAGCAGCCGGAGATTTAATTGAAAAAGTTATCCAAACAAATGAAATAATTTATGACATGTCAGATAATCGTGAAAGATTAGGTAAGTTAGAAGTTGTTAAAAAATTCAAACAATTTTACGGTATGTCATCTAAATTGGCACAAGAAAAGCATTTTGGTGGAATGCAAAGATATAGAGCATCAGAAGGTAAAGTTGTTGAGATTCCATATAAAGGTTCAGTTATTAGTGTAATTGAAGAAATACAAGGTGGAATCCGCTCAACAATGTCTTATATCGGTGCAAGAAGATTGAAAGATATTCCTAAATGCACAACATTTTATAAAGTTAACCGCCAGTTAAATGAAGTCTTTGGTAAAAGTTAATGTATTTAAATGATACACAAATTAAAATTGAAGCAGGTAAATGTTTAAGGTGCAAAAATCCACAATGCGAAATGAATTGCCCTTTACATTTATCTGCTAAAACTTTTATTCAGTTATATAAGGAAACAAAATATAAAGAATTGATAGAATATATCTATTCAATCAATCCATTTGCTGAAGTATGTGGTTTTGTTTGTCCAAATAAATTTTGTATGCTAAACTGTACTAGAAATAAAATTGATAATTCAGTTAATATTAAATCATTACAATCAGTATTTACTCATCAATATAAACACTTATTTAATATTCAATACACTAATAATCATAAAAATGTTGCAATTATTGGTGGTGGTGTTGCAGGCTTAACAGCTGCCTGGTTACTATCACTAAAAGGTTATAATATTGATTTATTTGAAAAGGATAGTAAGATTGGTGGTGAATTAAATTTAATACCTCAATTTCGTTTACCAAAATCTGTACTAGAAAGTGATTTGCAGTTATTTAAGGATAATCCAAATATTAATATCATTTATAATACAAATGTTACTGATTATAATTCACTGTTAGAAAAATATGAATTTGTTATTGTTGCAACTGGCAAGCAAATTGAAAATAAATTAAATATTGAAGGTGAGGAGTATTTAACAGGTTATAAAAGATTTTTATCTAACAATAACAATAATTATAAAAATGTTGCAATTATTGGTGGTGGAAATGTAGCTGTTGATTGTGCATTGATTGCAAAAAATAGTAATAATAGTGTAACAATATTTGTAAGAAGAAATTTTTATGATATGAAGATTGATGAAGAACATTTACAAAAATTGTTTAGTAAGAAAATTAATATAGTTAGTAATTTTATACCAACAAATGTCTATAAAGATGAAAAATTACATTTAGAAGGAAAATTGTTTGATAGAAGTTATATTGGCTTAAATAACTATGATGTAATAGTCAAAGCAATTGGTAGTATACAAGAAGATATAAAGATTAATAATGATAGTATAATTTATATACCTACTTCAAAGTATGTTGTAGATACTATTGTAAATACAATAAATACAATAAATAATTATACATATATATGTTAGATTGTTACTAGTAATTACAAAAAGGATATTAAAATGAAATCATTTAAACAATTTTTAAGAGAGAGTGAAGAGGTTAAAGATCAGGTTTCTGAGAACGAAGAAGTAAAAGAACTTGATGAAGCTAAAATGGATTGGGGTAATGTTAGGAATGAAATAACAAACACCAATTTATTAGTTGATATTATTTATACATATGGTCAACCTGAAATTCGTGTAGGAAGTAATAGTTATGCTATTAAAGATATGATGAATCCTGAATCTATTGAAGCTATTAGAAAAAAATACGGCTCAACAAAATTAACAGATGAACAAGAAGAAGAACTCAAACAAGATGAGATTGCTTTTTTGAAAAACCTTAAAAAGATGGAATCAGATATTCAAAAAGATATGATTAAAATTACTAAAAAGTATGAAGATGATATCAAAAAAGTTCTTAAGAAATATAACGCTGAAATTTAATTATATATTTTAGAAAAATAAAAAGCTTTCTTAAATTTATATTAAGAAAGCTTTTTATTTTCACTACCGACGCATTTGAATAATCATCACTTTCAAATACAATAATTATCATATACTCAATTTAGATATAAATCAAGTGGTTTTTATAATAAATAATTACATAGTAAAGCTTTATTTATTTGGATAATATAAATTATGGTAAAAGATAATCCATACAGCACAAATATATCATTTTTAATCTCAAATCAAATACCTGAACATATTCGTTCTGATAATGAATTATACGATTTATTTCTAACAGCATATTATGAGTGGATGGAAAAAGAAAATAATCCACTTTACATGTCTGAACATTTACCAGAATTTACAGATATTGATAAAACACCTGATTATTTCTTTAACCATTTAAAAAATGAACTTTTAGCAAATTTTCCACAGAATGTTATTGCAGATAAATCATTACTTGCAAGATTTGCAAAAGATTTCTATGAAAGAAAAGGAACTCTTGCTTCTTATAAATTTCTATTTAAAGCTTTATATAATGAAGATATAGAAATATCTCTACCAAAAGATTATATTTTAAAAGCATCAGATGGTCAATGGGTTGTTGATAGTTATATTATGTGTTATAAAGTTCAGGGTGATCCTTTTACTGTTATTGGTGATTACCTTTACACAAATAATCAAGCGCTGTTTGTTGATAATATAACGCTTCAAAATCAAGGTCGCTATGAAGTTTATAAAATATATATACCAAATTCAACTATTGAATTAGACATTGACCAAGAATTAAAAAGTAAAGATGGATCAGTTATTGTTAAAACTTTTGGTGTATTGAAAGATATTGAAGTTATTACACAAGGTAATGGCTATCAAATCGGTGATTATATTCCTATCAGAGATCCATATGGTATAGATGGTACTGCTAAAATAGCTTCCTTAAAACCTTCAAATACAATCACCGGTTTTAAGATTATAAACGGTGGTCATAATTATAGAGTTGGTGATCAACTTGTATTTACACCAGTAAATGGTGGTATTGGTGCTGTTGCATATGTAAGTAAAATTGATAAAGGTACGATTAGTAATCAATGTATTACCACAATTGAAACTGAACAGAGTGTTGTAACTGAAGGTGTAAAAGAAATAGCAGTTAAAGATTACGCTAGATTTCAAGATTATGAAATTGGTGCAATCGCAGAAATTGAATTAGTTGATGGTGGTCGTGGCTATATCGAAATGCCAACTATAAGCATTTTTCAAGAATCACTTTTTGATTTACCTTCAGGAAATGGTGCTATTATTCAGGCAACTTCAAAGAGTTATGGGCAGATTGTTAAAATTGAAGTTGAAAATCACGGTATTGGTTATAGAAAATCTGATATTTATCCGATAGTTGATCTATCTGATCTAGGTGATGGAACAGCGATTGCAAAAGCGAATGTTTATGCTGGTATTATTCACTCAGGAGGGTACTGGAAGGATAATAGAGGCAAGCTAGATAGCACAGTTTATCTGCAAGATAACTATTACTACCAAAATTACTCATATATAATTAAATCATCTCAACCAATTAATAATTATAAAGATATTGTTTTAGAAAACGTTCACCTTTCTGGTGCACAGTTGTTTGGTGAGGTGAATATTAATGAAACTGTAAACCAGTATCCATACTATCCTCATTATAATCCATCTCAATTTATTCAAGTAATCTATGATCAATATTTAAATGTTGGTGTGAATGTTGATCAGCTGGTAACAGTTGGTATAATGAATGATAAATCACACGCAGATATATATGGTGGGATTTATTATATTAAAGATTTCGCTAACTATACAGTTTCATTATATCACGATCTACAATTAAATCAATTTGTTGCAATTTATCAAGATATGCTGCTTGGTGATATGCTTGATAGTAAATTAAACTTTATGCTTGAAACACCTTTAACTGAATTATATGGTTCAACAAGAAACGCACCTGGTTATGCAAAACCAGCTGAAGTAATTATTACAAAAATTAATGGAGATGTTGAAGTAGCATAAAATTAAAAATCAATATCACTACGAATCATTTTAATCATATATTTTCTATCTTTAATAGTCAATTCTGCGTCAATATAATTTGTTTTAGGATTGACTATTTTTAATTCATTTTTATCCTTTTGGATTGATAATATCAATTTTTCCATTGATTTTTTAATGTTATACATATGTGGAACTTCAATTATAATAAATTTATTAGTTGAATAGATATCAACATTATATGCAAGGAATTTACTACTTAAATATTGTTCTATTGAATTAGATTCTAAAATTTTTTTAATATTCATATTTTTCTCTTGAAATATACACTTTATATTATATATTTATTATACAAATATATAAAAAATCAACATAAGGAGTTTAACAGTGTCACTGTATTCAGATAGAATGAATGAAAATAAAAAATATGAATTTTCTTTTGAACCTAAATCATTGTGGTATTATGAGAAAAATAAAATTCTTGAAGATTTATGTGATACTGGTTATGGAAAAGAAACTGCTGTTGATAGAATTGGCGCAGGTAGAGATACTTTTATGAGTGGCTGGAATAAAGAATTTCATAAAAGACTGGTAGAATTTTATACAATAGAGAATGAAACAATACTAGATCCTTTTGCAGGACATTCGTCTTCATTTATACCTTATTTATTAAAAAGAAACTTTATTGGGTTTGAAATTACAAGAGAAAGGTTTGATATACAACAAAATCATATTAATAAATTAAAATCACAGTATAAATTTAGTAATAATATCAATCTTATCAATAATTCAAGCGAATATTTAAAGCAATATATTAATGAAGAAGTTGATTGTATTATTACAGATCCTCCGTTTTGGACAGTTGAAAAATATGAAGATCCTGTAAATGGTGAGCAATTATCACATATTAATGATTATAATAAATTTTTAAATTCTCTATCTAATATATTATTAGATTGTGTTGATGTATTAAGGCCTAACGGATTTATGATTGTTAAGCTAGCTGATTTAAGAAAAGATGGAAAATTTTATGACTTAACGGGTGATATTACTAATATATTGAAGACTAAAATTCAACTAATTGATAAAATTGTTTTAGAATTAAATCCTTCAAAGAGACATCCACTATATCTGCAAGCCATTACCAATAAAAATATGCTAAAAGTTCAGGAATTTTGTTTAGTATTTAGAAAAATAACCAATAAAAATGATATGGACATTGATAATGATAGAATTAATCATAACAGAGCTTTAGTTAAGAACATATATAAAAATGAAAATGAATTATTTTATAGTTTAACTAGAGGAAAGATAGATTATATTACCAATCAATTTACTAAGACATGTAGTGATAATAATAGTAATAATATATTGACAGATATTTTTGGGGATTAGAAATGAGAACATTATATCTATTAAGAGGAGCACCTGCTTCAGGAAAATCAACTTGGATTAAAGAAAATTATTTAGAACCATATACATTATCAGCCGATAGTATTCGATTGATGGTCCAATCTCCTGTATTGGATAACAACGGTCGTTTGGTTATTACACAGAAGAATGATAATAAAGTTTGGTCTTTATTAATGAATATGTTAGAAAATAGAATGAGTAGAGGTGAGTTTTGTATTGTTGATGCTACTCACTATAAACTAGAACTTATTCAAAAATATAAAACATTAATTTCTAAATATAGATATAGAGCATTTATTGTTGATTTTACTGATATACCTAGAGAAGAATTAAAAAGGCGTAATAATGAAAGAGATTCATATAAGTATGTTCCAGAAGAAGTTATTGATAAAATGTATTCTGTTTTTGAATCAGAAGATTTTGCAAAACAAATTCCTGGATATGTTAAATTACTAACAAGAGATGAAGCGATTAATAAATTAAAAGAAGATCCTATTTTTGATTTCAATGAATATGAAAAGGTTATAGTTATTCCTGATTTACATGGTTGTTATGAGCCTTTGAAATCTTATTTTGAAGAAAATCCTTTTAATGAAAAATATTTTTATTGTTTCTTAGGGGATTATATAGATAGAGGTTTGCAAAATAAAGAAGTATTAGAATTTTTATTATCAATTATGAATAATAAAAATGTTTTGTTATTAGAAGGTAATCACGAAAAGTGGTTGAGACGTTATTGTTCAAAAGAAGAACAAATCAAATTAACAAAAGGTGATAGTGAATTATTATCTAAATTTATGACTAAAAGTGATTTATATGAGATCAAAGATAAGTATAAATTATCACCAGAATTTGAAAATAATACAATTCCGCAAATTGAATCTATTGATAAATCTCAATTAAGACGCTTTTGTGAACGGTTAGGTCAATTTGCTTATTTTAGATTTGGAGATAATGTATATTGCTTAACACATGCTGGTATTTCAAATAAACCGACTCTATTTACATCTACATGTGAATTTATACAAGGTGTTGGAAAGTATGAAGAAAATGAAGAGATTTATAAATCATGGAATAAAAACACACCCGATAATTATATTCAAATTCATGGACATCGTAATGTATATAATATAGATCCAATTTATGATAATAAAAATATCAATTTAAACACATCTGTTGAATTTGGTGAAGATTTAAGAATAGCATCTATTGATAAAAATGGTGTTGTAGATATTTTATATTATAAAAATTCGATATTTAGAGAAAGAGAAGAAAAGAAAGATGTTGTATATATTCATACAGAAGATGATTTATATAGATCTCTAAACGAGAGTAAATTCATTACTAAAAAGATTCTAGATAATGATATTATTTCATATAATTTTAGTCGGAATGCTTTTGATAAAGGTATATGGAATAATATTACGGTTAAAGCAAGAGGATTGTTTATTAATTCCAAAACTCAAAATGTAACTTGTAGATCATATTCAAAATTCTTTAATATCGAAGAAACACAAGAGACTGAATTTAGAAATCTTAAAGCTAATATTCAATATCCTTTAATTGGATATAAAAAAGAAAATGGATTTTTAGGATTAGTTAGTTGGGATAAGGATAATAATGAATTATTTGTTGCATCTAAATCTACAAATAAAGGTGATTATGCAGATTTAGTTAAAAAGCATTTCTTTAATTTAGATTACTGTGAGAGTATTGTTAACTGGTTAAAAGAAAATAATTTCACTCTTATATTTGAAGTAATTGATATTGATGAAGATCCTCATATTATTAAGTATAGTGAATCTAAATTAATTCTATTGGATATTGTTGAAAACAAATTAGATGGATGTAAAAAATTAGATTATAATACTTTAGAATATGTTGCAAGTTTATGGGGTGTTGAATATAAAAAGCAAGATCTAGCATTCAATAACTGGGAGGATTTTTATTGCTTCTATAATGAAGTAAAAGATGATCAATCTATTCACTATGAAGGATGGGTGTTTGAAGATGCTAATGGATTTATGTTTAAATATAAAACTTCATATTATAAATTTTGGAAATTTATGAGAAGTATGAAAGATGCTATTGTTAAAGGAAGACAAATCAGACAAACATTTAAAGATGTATATGAAGTTGAAGTTATTAATTTTATGAGAAGCTTGGATATAGAAGAATTAGATAAAATGTCTATAATTGAAGTAAGAGATAGGTTCTTAAATGAAAAATATTTTGAAGGACCATGTCTAGAACCACAAAGTAATTAACAAATAGGAGAAAACGATGGAAGCTGTAGATTGTACTGTTATGAAATCTTATGATGGCTGGTCTGCTTTAATTGATTTATTAGAAATTGCTGCTAATGAATTAGAAAGAGATGGTCATACAACACTAGCTAAAAAATTAGAAGTAGAAAGCGCTATTTTATCTAGAGACACTGAATTAGGAAAATAAAAAATATTTTGATTATAAAATATGACTATATGCATAACATTACCAGATTGGTTTTTATATACTTTAGTTACAATTCTTATTATATGGATTGTAGTAATTTTATTTGCAATATTATTTAAATGAGGTTTAATAATGTCTATAGAAGTTATATTAAAAAATACTGAAGAATCTTTTATCTTCTCAAAAACACATCGATATTTGAATATTAATTTATTTATTGCTTCTATATTTAACTTACAAATATGGTTAGAGTCTAATAAAAATAAATTTAAAGATATAAATTTATATCAAGTTATATTTAAGTGGTTAGAAAAACTACACCAAAATAAAGTTATTGATTTATATGAAGGTGATGTAACAAGACAGCTTTTTTATATATACCCAACACATGAAATGTGGAAAGCACAATCATCTGAATATAAGTTACTATTACCATTATATAATGAAAATACTGTAGCATGAAGAAAGATAATAGATATTTTATATTTTGTGATTTTGATGGTGTTCTTTCTAAATGGGCTGATTGGTTTACTGTGACTTATTATAGAGAGATTAGTAATGTAAAGACTATTTCAAATAAAACTATTCAAGCAATAGATAACTTTTGTAAACAACCAGTCTATTTTATTCCAACATCAATATGGTCGTATGTATTTAAGAATAAAGGCTCTTTAACTAAATGGTTAAATGAAATGAATTGTAAATTCTTAAAAGAGTTTAGTGAACCTATCATTGATGAAAGAGAAAATAAAAAATTATATGAATCAAAATTTAAAGATATGTCTGTTGAAGATATTCGTGCTTTTTTAATAAATGAGTTTATTAAAAAATATAATATTAAAAAGAAAAATTATATTTGTTTAGATGATGAAACATATCTAAGCTATAAAAAATTTAATCTTAATATTATTAAAACTGATATGTATGAGGGTATAACATATAAACAATTTCATAAACTAATAAAGGTGCTTGAGAAATGGTCAAAAAAGGATTAAGTCGTGATTTAAGAAAATTTGCAAGAAAAAGAATATATAAGTTCTATGTTCATTATAGTGGTTGTCTCATGCTAACTGTTGATAGAGATGAAGTAATCTTACACAACAAATATAATAATATTTTTAAACAACTATTTGACAGAATTAGAGAGATTGTATCTTGGAGAATTTCGTCATGGTGCTTTGATGTAATATTCGAATTATGTTATAATTTTGTAAGATCAAAAAATCGTAGAGATATAACAATAACATATGAAAAATTTGACCCGTATCTAAATAAATAATTATGAATGTCTAGTTAAAGGTTAAAAATAATATATGAGTTGTTTAAAAGATCTTAAACTTTCAGTTATACGTAAATTAAAAGATGTATACTACGTTAAAAATCCAATTAAAATAAAAGAAGATCAACTTAATGTAAAGATTATACATTTTAACAGAGAAGAATTTCAATACTATACAAAACATTATTTTTTATTAGCTGATGATGAAAGATTATTTACATCTCTAGATGAAGCAGTTGAATACTGTAATAACAATAATTATCAATATGATATCGTTGAATGTAAACAATATATTTTAAAATCATTGAATTAAGATTTTTTAATATAATAACTATCATAAATAATTATATAGTAATATATAATACAGTTTTAATCATGAATGAAGAAGTTAAAAAAGCTCTTATCAAGAAACTGACAAGAACACAATTATTTACACTTTGTGTTCTTGGTTTGTTTTTATTTACTTTAATTGTTTTAATGCTTTGCTTATTATCACCTTCTTCATTGACAACATTTTTTGGTATATTTTAAGAGTTAGATATGAGTGAGAATATAGAACAAATTGATAAAATTGAAAAGAATGCAAAAGCAATTAAAACCATTACAAGTTTACTAATTGTCATCGCAACAATGATATACGGATTTTGTGTTTATATATATCAAACACAAACCCATACAAAAGAAATTTCTGACTTAAAAGTTAGAATGGCAAAAATGGAAGCTGAATCAAATACTAAACACCACGAAATCGATCAAAAAATTGCTTCCAACGAAAGAGATTTCCAAATGACTGCTACGAAGTTAGAAGTTAGCTTGGTAAAAATTTCAGCAGATCTCCAATTTATTAAAGAACACTTAATGGAAAAGGGGATGGACAGACCTAACGATACAAGCACAACAAGAACAATGAGAAGGTAGATGCTTTTTCTATCAGGTCTAATAAGAAGATTATTAGGTGGTTGGTTATCTGCTAAGAAAATTATATCTGAACGTGGAATACAATGGGTATTATGTTTTGCTTTTTACTATCCGATTATCTATTTTAATTCTTATAATACTTGGTTGTATGAATTGTTTAATATACACGTGTTTGCTATATTGGGTTCTTTTTCTTTAATTTGGTGTTTGACAAAAGGTCATTTTCCAGGTTTTCAATGTGGGTTAGAATCTTTAGACTATATTAATAAATGTATATCTGAAGGTCGTAAAATACCTTTTCAAAAAATTGTTGATTGGATTGCAAATAAAAGAGGCTTCAATCAATATGATAAGGAGTGGTGCTTTTGGCAACTAATAATTAATAAAACTTTATATGCTTGTGTTCCTGCTTTATTTTTCGGTTTTCATTTTATTATAATTGGGTTTGCTGTTGCATTAGCATATAATGCAATGTTTTGGGTTAAATTAAAACCTTTTAGAAATATATTAGTAACACCAACTAACTGGGGTGAGTTTTGGCAAGGATGGTTGATGTGTTTGGGTTTATTTCTGTAAAAAATACTTGATTTTATTTTTAAATACATATATAAGTATAACTGAATGATTTATATTGAAACAAATTTCAATATGATGATTTTTTGAACAGACAGAAAGCCTATTCATGATTTTGAATAGGCTTTTTTATTTTATATATTTTCTCCTAGATAAGTACTAATATGCTTTAATTTCCTCAACTAATTGTTTTTACTTACCTAGAATCATAGTATTTTGCAAATATTAATCCTCATATTAGGTATATACTATCATCAATATCTTTCGTAGGAACTTTAATATCAGTAAATGTTTTAGCTCCATTGATTGTTTGTATCGAGTTTTGAGTCATTAGAGATATTGGATCAGGATTTGGTAGTTAAAAATCTTTATAAATAATTACATATCAAGGTTTTTACTTTTAAAAGATGAAAAATGACAATAGCAGATATCAAATTAACAGATAAATTTCATGTTTGGGTTGCAGCTACTAATTTAATTTTACAAGAAATCAATAGAGAAATTGTATTAGAAGCTAAACAACAATTAAAAACAATAGATAAATCAACACTTGTTGCTGCAATCAATGAATTGGTAGCGAATAAATTAGATAAAAATGCTAATATTGAACTGAGTGATAATGATATTATAACTAGTACAATATTGGCTAATACTAAAATTCAAGTTGGTAGTGAAGGGAAAGGAAATTCTATTATAGAATTTTATGATGATACTACTAATTTATATAGAAAGATCGTCTTTAATCACGAAAATCAAAAATGGTATTTAGAAAATACTAATGGTATTCTAATTGAAATTCTAACAAAAGAATCAACAATTGATGGTAATGAACAAGAAATACTTTTAAAAAGATTAACAGATGAAGAATTTAATCAATATACTGGCCCAGAAGGCTCGTTATCATACAACCTAGTTACAAAAGCCGTTCATATACACGATGGATTTACAGCCGGTGGTAATTCAGTATCTACATCAGGAATTATTGTCGATAAAGTGAAAATCAATCAAGACGATGGTGTTTCAGGTTATTTAAATGAAAAAATTATTAGTGGTGAAGGAATTCAATTTATTGAAACTGCTGAAGGGGGTTCAGGTCGAATTGTTATTAACAATCTTTTAGTAGAAGAATTTACAAATAAAATAGCTAATACATATCTTAAAAGAGATGTTAATAATCAGTTATATCAATTCTTAACTACAAAAGATGTTATGAATGATTTAAAGGTTGGAAAAATTTATTGCTTTAAGAAATCATTTACAAATGATGTATTACTTGAAGATAACATTTACACTTATACTACAATAATAAATGAAGATACAGTTATTTCTATTAATAAATCAATGCTGTACTACGCGACAGAATCTTTAGAATTTGAAATTATTTTAGATATTGAAACTATATCAAATATCACATTTACAGATAATATCAAATGGGATGAAGGCATTCAACCTGCTTTTGAAAATATTGGTAAATATATATTGAGATTTAAAACATTAGATGGTGTTAATTGGTTAGTCAAATTGGATAGCTTTTATTCAGCTTAAAGAATAATAATTATTATGCCTCAAAAAAATATAAAGATAATCTTAAGCTGAGGTTTTATAAGCTATGCTAGTGTTTACTGATGGCAGTCATTCACGAAAACCAAAAATGAGTGGAATGGGTGCAGTTCTTATTGTTAGTGATAAAGTACATTCTTTTGGTGCTTATACAAATAAATGCTCAGATAATAATGTTGCAGAAATAGCAGCGATAGCAATGGCAATTCAATATATTAAAGATTTTAAAATTGCTGATAGATCAACTGATAAAACGATTAACATTATGACTGATTCATCTTATGCAATTCATAGATTGAAATATGGAACAGAAGGTAGAGATGAGTTTGAGAAAAAATGTTTAAAATATATACGTGACTTTCTTGTTGAAACAGACAAGAAAGTTTCTTTTTTACATATAAAAGGCCATATTCATGATGGAACTAAATATTCATATTATAATAATGTAGCAGATGAAATTGCTGGTGATTATCGCCGATTAGGTTTAGAGAAACAGCAGGTATATATTAACCAAAAAAAGAATAAAACACGTTAAATTTCCTATATAAATAATTACATACAATAAAAGACTTCGATATTAGAGGAATGTAATGAGTATTAATACGACAGATAAAAATGCAGATAATGTTGAAACATTAGTAGATAATACGAACGAAGCAATTACACTTGTAAACGAGCAGTTAGATGAAAGTGTTTTGAATAATCTTACAACTGAAAACACTGATACTTTAGTTAACGCCATTAATGAATTAAACGAGACGAAATTGGATAAGAATGCTACACAAATTTTAAACGATTTTACTATTAATGGCCACTTATCGGCTAATAGTATTGCCGTTAATACAGACGCAGATGGTAATTCTGTGGTCTATTTTTACGATACAACAAGTTCAAGCTATTTAAAACTTTTCTGGAATAACAGCGTACAGAAATATCAATTAGTTTTTCCAGATGGTTCTATTGTAGATATTGCTAATAGTTTAGATGTTGCTGATCTTCAAGAACAAATTGATAATATTTCAAGCTCAATCAATTATAATTTTAATACAAATGGACAGACATTAATATTAAAACAAATGTCTTCAGCTGAAATTGCATCATATGTTGGTCCTGCTGGTGAGATTGTCATCAATTCTGAAGAATGGGGTGAAATTCGTGTTCAGGATGGAACAACTGTTGGTGGTATTGTAATTTCTGGTTCAGTATTTGTAAAATGGGCTTCAAATATTGAGATTAAAAAAGGTCAATGTGTTTATTATGGTGAAGGATTATACCGCGCAAAAACAACACATACAACTAATGATGTGTTTGATATTAGTTTATATGATACTTTAGCCGCTTATAAGAAATTTGTAGAAGTTCAAACAACAACTGAAGAAACAGACACATTTACATTAAAGCAATCAGTAGGTGTAGCTAATGATTTTGATGTAAATATTGGTGGATTGGTTATACAAAAATCCAATATAACTGTTATTGATGATTATCACATTAAATTAAGTGAAAAAGTTCCTGCTAATACAGACGTCGAAATTACATATTTTACTGCATCTAATGTTATTAATAGCTCAATTACTACAAACTTATTTGTAGCTGAAGTTGATGATACAACAGAAATTCCTCTTCAAGAAGAAGTAATTAACTCAAATGCTGTTCATGAAGTTAATATTGAAAATACAGTATTATTAAATAGTGAATGGAGTTTAGCTGAAGGAAATCAAAAGATCGTATTGAAAAATGGTGTTCCTGCTGGTACAAGAGTTCAAGTTAAATTCTGGAAAGGTGTTACAGTTGCTCAAAACGGTGTAACATTTACCCCATCAATTGTTGGTGGAAATACCTTAACTTGGGAAAACGATGGTGGACTACCAAATCCTGATCCAATATCTCTAATGACTCAAAACTCGATACAAACAATCAATGGAGCTAAAACATTTACTGATATTAAAGTTCCTACGAAAGATATTGATGATAGCAGTTCAGCTGCTGCTTCTACAGAGTTTGTTCGAAAGGTTGTCGATAGTGCTGGTGGTGGTCTTGAAATCGGTGATATTAGTTTTGCTGCTTTTGGTATAGATGAAACAAAAAATAAAAGACGCTATCTAAACGGTCAAGTAATTAGCCAATCTCAATTTGAGAGCTTTACATCTCGGGTAAAAGAAAGAGCTGCTTTATATCCTGATTTAATTACTTCTGAAGTAAACTGGCAAGCAGAGGTAACAAATAGCCCTTATGGTATATGTGGTAAGTTTGTTATTGATGATGATATGGGTACAATTAGACTTCCAAAATATCCTGATTGGAGTATCAGAGAAGTTGGACAAGCTGTTGTTGTTGGTAACGGTATGACTTTGGGATTAGCTAATGAAACTAATATTGCAGGATTATACGGTAACACGTCAAATCCAAATAATTTACAAGCACAAATAGGAGCTTACGGTACAGACAAAGGAAGTACCAATATAGGTGACTCAAGGTTAACAGGTACTATAGGCGTAACCACAGACCCAACAAAATCAGGTGTCATCGCAGACCTTGCAAATGCTAACACAGAAGATAAACTACAAGGTAAATGGTTTATCCAAGTAGCAACAGGTGTTGAGGAAAGTGTTGATGTAACTCGTGAGATTGAGCTTAACAATCCGTTTTCTTTACTAGACTACAAGTGGTCTGAGTATGAACTAAACAATGCTTCGTGGTTACTTTCTAATGGTATTTTTCATAGCGGTGTTACTTATGTTGCTGTTTATGAATTATTGTTAAAAATTTATAACGGTACAGAGACCAAAGACGGTGTAAGTGTTAAGTTATCAACTGAAGCTTATGAAGATACTGATTTCGTATTAAATACAGACGAGACAACTTTCAGATTACCAATTAAGGTTAAACTTGCAAGCGGTAATGCTGTTGTCGGTAATGGTATGGCGTTAGGGTTGACTGATGGCACAGTAAACGCAGGATTAGCACAATCGGTTGCTGAGATTGGTCTTGCTGCTGGTCAGAGAGGTTACGGTGAGAGTGTTGGGGTGAATATGGGTCCAGATACACAATTCTCTACTGCGTATACTAATATAGGCGTCACAACAGACCCAACAAAATCAGGATTAGTATTAGCTGACAATGATATGTACCTTTACTTCTACGTTGGAGAAACAATCCAAGATGCTAATGTTATTGCGGCAAGTCAAGTATTAACTACTATTGCTGATTGTGTAAGAAAATCAGAAGCTGATTATGTTATTGAGAGCTATAACGATGATACAAATTGGTATAGAGTTTATAAAAGCGGTTGGGTTGAACAAGGTGGGTTATTAGGAGATGTTAATTCAAGTGGAAAAACGATTAACTTTCTAAAACCATTTATTGATACAAATTATATAATAATAGGAAATTGTATTTCTGCTAATCATATTTGTTCTTTTGCTTCCTTAACAAAGAGTAGCTTTATCATAGATTCAAGTTCAAGTACTCAGTCTTCATTTAATTGGGAAGCTAAAGGGCAGGGAGAATAGATATGTTTAATATAGGCGATAAATTAAATAAACACAATTACACAAATGGTGCTATATGGTGCAACGAAAATAACGCTAGGATTGAAGTTATAGATGGTGAATATGTTATTGTTGCTATACCTGAAACAACTGTTGAAGAATTACAAGCTGAAGTTCGTGCAGTTCGTAATAACTTATTACAAGAAACTGACAAATATTTAATTATAGATTATCCATTATCTACAGAAGAGAAAGAATTGTATATACAATATCGTACGTATTTACGAGATTATACTGAAAATAATGAATGGTATTTGAAAAATCCGCAAACTTTTGAAGAATGGAAACAATCTATTAAATTAGAAATAGAAGAATAAAAAGGAGGAAACTATTTCCTCCTTTTTATTCTAAATCTCTTCTTCTAATTCTTCTTCAGGTTCCATTGCTTGTAATTCTTCTATTCTAGCTCTAAATTGATCTGCTTTGTCTTCCATTTCTATATATTGTTCTAAAACAGGCATTTCAACTTCTGGATGTAATTCTCTTACAATACGAGCAACTTCAAAAGCAACCTTTCTTGAAGTGTAATCATTTTGACTTAAAAGATTTTTTAATGCGCAAATTTCTTCTTCAATTTCTTTTCTAGTCATTTTAATAAACCTATAAAAACATTCCCTATGTAAATATTTATTATAAATATTTTAGATTGCTATAGAGTATAATGAAAGTTTAGTATAAATGAGTAATGTATATGTTAAAGATCGAACCGAAACTCGACTTGATGTATTAATGACTGCAAAAGAATTACAAATAGAAATAACAAAATTTGTAATGTCTGAAAAATCAATGCCAAAGAAATATCGTATCATACTAGGATCAGCTTTAATTGAAAAATCAGATGAGATGGTTGATAATATTATTGCTGCAAATACTATATATCCTAAAGATGAAGAAACTTTAAAATTAAGAAAAAGATATCAATTAAATGCAATTATAAATTGTTTTCAATTACAAAATAAACTAATACGTATAATTGAATGTATTCAAGAAACTAGTGTTCAAAAATTAAATCATATTATTCCTTTAATTGAAAAGTTATCCACTTTATTAAAAGCTTGGAAAAATTCAACTATATTATTATGTGAAAAATAGGTTATTTGTTATATCATCGTTGTGAGGTCTACATGGTGGCTCTCAGCTGTTCATGGTGGTAATTCGACGAATGTCTGCAATGTGAATAACAATGGTAATGCTAATAATAATGTGGCGACTCAGACAGGTATTCGTGTTCCGCTTTGATTCTTATTATATCAAGTCTAGTAGTTTAGAAATAAATGAACGTTGTATAAAAATAGGAAGGAATGAATAACCTTCATTTATAGAGAATGTAAATAAGTGCTTTTGATGGAGCAGATGGACGCCTTTTTGTAAGTGCATGGTAAAATGTTTGTATATTTAATTTTATTTCATATCTGTAACCTATGTAGTTGAATAAATGTACAGAATTATATAAAATTCTTTTAAGATTAATTTCGTACTATACAAAAGCACACTAAAATGTCAAGAAGAAAAAGAAGATTTGAAAATCGACAAATAAAGAGAAATAAAAATAAAGAAAAAAGATTAGAAAGATATAATGACTATAATGATATTATCAGTTATCAGTCATTATATGATGCTGCTCAAAAAGCTTCAAATGGAGTTAAATGGAAAGAGAGTGTTCAGAAGTATATGGCTAATATATTAATGAACATATCAAAGACTCATGATGATTTAGTAGTTGGAAATGATATCAGAAAAGGTTTTATTGAATTTGAAGTAAATGAAAGAGGTAAGCGTAGATTAATTAAAAGTGTTCATTTTGCAGAGAGAGTTGTTCAAAAAGTTATTTGTCAAAAAACTTTATACCCATCTATCACTTCAGATTTAATTTACGATAATGGTGCTAATAGAATTGGTAAAGGTACTCATTTTTCGATAGAAAGGTTAGAACATCACCTCCATCAATTTTACCGATCTCATAAAAATAATGGCTATATTCTTTTAATTGATTTTCAAAAATATTTTGATAATATTAATCATGACTATCTTAAACAGCTATATAGAAAACATTTTTATGACGAGCGTCTTTTAAAATTATTAGATAGTTTTATTGACGCATTTGGTGAAAAGGGATTAGGATTAGGTAGTGAAGTCAATCAAATAAGTGCTGTTGCTTATCCAAATAAACTTGATCATTACATTAAAGAAGTACTGAGAGTTAAGGGATATGGTCGCTATATGGATGATAGTTATTTGATCCACCATGATAAGAAATTTTTACAATATGCATTAGAAGAAATAAAAAAGATATGTGATGAGTTAGGAATTATAGTTCACCCTAAAAAGACACATATTACTGATTTAAAACATGGTTTTACATATCTAAAAACAAATTTTTATTTAACAGATTCAGGAAAAGTTATAAAAAGACCTTGTCGAAAAAGCATAACATTTGCAAGACGTCGCTTAAAACGTCAAGTTAATTTAGTTAGTAAGGGAATATTAACTGTTGATCAAATAAGACAAAGTGTATTAAGCTGGTTAGGATCTTTAAAAAATAAAAAAGCATATTTTACAATTAAAAATATCGAAAAATTATTCTATAAACTATATAGAGAACCATTAAGAATAGAAAGACCAACAGATCGAATATCAAGATTAAAAAGATTTTTAGAAATAAAGAAAAGAACATATAAACCAAAAACCCCAGAAAATTAGCATTTCTGGGGTCAAGATTTTAAGATTAAACTTGCTACGCAATTCGGAAACAAAGCGGAACACGACTACCTGCCTGAGTCGCCACATTACTATCAGCATAACCATTGCTACCCACATCGCAGACATCCGTCGAAGCCCCACCACGAACAGCTGAGAGCCACCATACAGACCTCGATCCTGATTGTCCAGCTAGTGGTTTAATACGATTGTGTGATTTACCACCTGTGCATGCAAATAACGGATATTGAACAGCACCCATACTAGCCCAAGCTTGAACACTTGTATCAGGAAATGCAGCTGACCAAACTTGACAACCATAAACTTCAATTTCATGTGGTAGCCACAATTTACCCATATTACACCAATCCCATCCATTAGATGATGTTAATAAACCACTAGCACTATATCTCTTTTCTAATAATTGTCTCTTAGTGATAATTACATTTTGTAGAGAAGTAGGTAGACGGCTTATCATCCCTTTTCCTTCATTACTTAAACCATGAGCAACATTATTATATGCTGAAGTTGAATAGTTATTAACACCATTTAACCAAGCATAAGCAGCTGATGATAACCAAGGATGTTGCTCTGTTGAAGTTCCGTTATTATTATCAGTTGGATTCCATTTTATCTCAACAGGAACAACTTCTTTAGTAATAAAGTCAATATGATGAGCAATAGCTGTATCACCATAACCATAGTAAGTATCAATCCCTGCAATTTGAGCGTTATATGTTAAAGCTGTAATTGAATTTGTTGATACTGTACCTGCTGTTGTTTGAAATGGAATATAATCACCAACATGAATACCTTTGAAATTGCCTGCTTTTATTCTTGCTTGAATCCAAGTCCATACATCTGAGTAGTGAGAAATTTCGCTCGAAAATTTCTTTGTTAGATCAACACCTTGATATATTCTATCAGCGATTTGAATTGCAGCCGCTGTTTCATCAACTGCTTTTGTTGATGGAATAGAATAAACTGAAGGTTGGTTAAAATCTTGAGAGAGTGAAGAAGTATTTGGTATTGAGATCGGTTTAGTAAATTCAATAGATGTAATATTAAAATTACTATCGGTAGATATATTATTAGCTGCTATTGTTACAGCTGTAGCATAAACCCACCCCTCTTCAATAGTTCTACACCAATATAATTTATTTTGAGCTGTATTATACCATACAGAAGCAGCATATAATTCAGGTTCATCATCCTGTATATAATATCTAGCATTTCTAAATTGACCATTATGAGATATAAACCATTGCTGACTGTGAGTTTGATACCCATAGGTATTAAGAATAACTGTTTCTGTTATTCTTTCTACACTATTAAGACTACCATCAGTATTTCGACCATAAGGTGTTAAAAATTTAATTCCAGGTAAAGCAAATGTAGTAGAGCCAATATAACCAAAGCCATTGAATACTTGGTCGATGGAGGTAAGTTTAGTTAAATCTCCGGTAGTTGTAGATATTGGTAAAGATATGTCTATATCAGACCAACTAGTACCTCCATCAACTGTTTGCTTGATTTTATTATTTGTTGTATCATACCATAAGTTATTTCCAGATAAAACTCCAGTTGGAGCAGTTGTTCCAGAGTATATTCTATTAGTACCATATATTGTGAAATTGTTTGTCGTTCTATTATAAAAAACAAGTCCATCTCCGTTCACAAAAAATGTTGTGGTTATATCTGTACTAACAACAACCTCATCAAATACACCAGGTCCATTAGGTACATAAACTTTAGAACCCGCTTTAAGTGTTAATACACCATCATTAAGCTCTAGTTTAATATCTTGTGGTATTTCTGTTATGCAGTTTGTAATCTGCGTTTTATCTAATTTAAAATCTAACTCAGTCTCAAGATCTTTGACCAAGTTTTGCATTAATTTAACACTCATATTTTTTCCCTATATCAAAAAAATGTTAACATTTTGATATAAGTATTTATTGATATATGACTAAATATACTTATCTAATAGTTGGGCTTTTCTCTTGAATCTCTAATAATGAAATCTATTGCTGTTTGAAAATCACCATCTTTAACTCTCTCTGTTATTACTCGGTGATAATTATCTTGTCTACACTTTTCACAATAGCAAGTTGGTGAATAATTACCACAACAATCACACTTATTAGACCAAAATCTATAATACTTATCGTCTTTAAATTTAATTAAATCACTAGTATACCAATTGGGAACTTCTTTTAGAGAACCTAAGTGATCTTGAATTAGATTTAAATCTAAATGGTGTGTTAATCCAAACTCAAAATTAATCGTTATTCCTCTATCCTTATTTTCAACTAGTTCTTCTTTTCGCATCATTTGAGATATAGTTCTATCTATATCATTAGATATTCTATTCTCTTTTATAACATAATTCGTTAATATCTTTGATTTCATTTAATGTGCACCTAATATAGTCTTTTATTTGAATAGTAGAATCTATATCATTATCCTCAAGTAACTCTAAAACATTCTCTAAAGTCTCTATAGCTAATTTTAATTTTAATTCATTACTGAAAAAATTAATTAACATAGATGATTTGCTATTTTGTCTAGGAATATCAGTAGTTGTTAATTTATCTATTAGATTATTTACTAATTGACTAGGTATCATATTTGGATTCTCTTGACCAGTTTTAATACCAACTAATAGAATACTCTCTACTAAATTTCTATTCATTATTTAAATAACCTCTTTAGTTTAGATGTTTTTGATTTCTTTTCATCTAACCTTTCCTTTTCAATAGATTTAACTAATCTATTAATATATACATCATTATCTTCTGTAATTTGTTCTGGTTTATAATTAGGATCAACTTTACTTAACTCTCTAATAAACGTATCGAAATTAATATCACAATATTCATCAACCCAATCAGCAATCATATAATAGCGATTTGGATATATATTAAAGCGACCAAATATAATAGGATCTTTATTAACTATTCTTTTCTTTTCTTCCTCTTTTGTTAATAGTTCATCATTAGCATAATCAGTAAATAAAATATAATACTCATCAAATATATTATTTTCTTTGATATTGATTATCCTTTCAGCTACATTATTTGGAATAACACGAGGAAAATATTCTAATTCACAGAATTTAATAACATGACCTTTTATTTGTTCAATAAATTTAACAATATCTTTCATATTAACATAATATTCAATTCCATAGTTTAGTAGTCTTTTTTCATAGACAAATAAAGCTGTAATATTTTTAAGTTCTCTAGATAGTGCAGTTTGACCTAGTTTATTAGCTCTTTCTATATATCTAGTTATTTCTTCAAGACTATCATCAATTATTTGAGCATCAACTTTATTTGCTTTTTGTTTAATATTATCAAAGTATTCTTGAACATCATTATCTAGTGATAGAATTTCAGTCATATTTTATCCTTTCGCTAAAAACATATCAGTATAATATATTTTCTTAATTTAAGAATCAACTGAAAAATTATATTGAAATATTAAAATTAGTCTGTATATAATATGCTTATTAAATGAGAGGATATAATATCTAAATTATATAAAAAACAATATCACATAAATTGAAAGAATATGGTATGAGAGGATTATATACATATTTGAATGAAATTAAATTCGAAGAAAGAATCAACGAAAGAATTGAATTGTTAAATAAAACAAGATATACCAATAACTTCGAATCGGTTAATTCATCTTTCATCACAACGAATCATTATTTTGGTATTGTAAGAGATTTATATGAAAAAATATTAGAAGATATAGAAAAGGAATTAAAATGTTAGTAGATGTAATAGAAAAACCTAGAATGATGTTTCAATTAGAAGAAAATTTTATTATATATGCTTTTAGATATGCACTTGGAAGAAGCACATATGCAGTTCAAGAAGTTTCTGAGTGTATCATTAGAAATGGTATATTTTTAACATCACACACACGAAATTTAATTATAAAAGAAATCAAAGAATATTATGAAAGAATAGGACAAGATGGAATTTATATGCAATGTGATAAAGATTGTTGGTATAATGTTATTCGTGAATTGGAAAGAATAAATGAACGTTTTGAAAATCAAGAATTGGTTTAAAGGAATTATTCGACTTAAAACTGTTTTAGCATCACAAGATGGTAAAACTTGGTATAGATTTAAAGTTCATAGAGGAAATCAAATATGGTTAGAGTGGTTTGGTCATCCATTTCCATTAGAGATGAAAGAAGATGGTAATTTAATTATTAAAGATAAAAACGTTAGGGGGTTATAATAAAATATATCCATCTTGGAGATGGAGAGAAGATGATAATGGAAAATATCAAAATTCAGCATATTAAGAGAATCAAAAATAACAAATTTAAATGAATATAGAGGGTAATAATGAGTGATCCTGTTTTAGTTCAATTCACATTTCAAATTCAAAAAACAATGCCAAAAGATATGAAGAAATTAATTCTCTATCTCTTTACTGATTATTACGACTTTTACTATAATAATAAAAAACCAAGTGATAAAGAAATTAGTTCTTTACGTAGAAAATATCCTGAAATTGATAATTTATATCGTAATGATTGTTATCATAATATAGGTTTACAGGAATGCCATTTGGAAGAATGGGATGTATATGATTTAGATACAAATATATTTTTTAATAAAAATAAAGAAATAAACAAAGATCATGATTGTGACTATGCAATAGGTATTAGTATTATTTCATTACCTAGAAATTTTGATATTGTGGATAATTTTTTAATAAAGGTTGCATCATATATTAAATCAAGTGTATCAACAATAGGGATTGCAACCTTAGATTATGGATTTAATTCTTATTATTATTATTTTGATAAAGATAGGAATATAAGAAAACAAATATTCCAACCAAATGATAGTGATAAAATAATTTATGAAAGGATAAGTAAATGAAATCATATTATAGTGTAGTTGATGTTAATAATATCTTACTTATTAACGAGATTATAAAAGAGTTTAATAAATTAGATAAACTATCGACAGAAGAAGAATATAGTATTAGGAAAGAATTTGATGAAAAAATGAAATCAAATTTCAAAAGAAAATTATCTTATTTAATCGTTTCTATGTTATTTGCTATAATATTATTTCTATCTATATCTCATCATAATATCTACATGGTTACGTTTACAACTGTATTAATGCTTATATATTTTACAAAGATATATTTTGAAACTGAAATGAATAAAATCGATTCACTAATGATAATTGATGATAATAAAGAAAAATGGAATTTATATAAAAAGAACTATATTAATAAAAAGAAGCAATCAAAATTAAAAAATATAG
>JAZNJG010000143.1:0-11293 GCA_045577945.1 Bacilli bacterium
GAAATTCTTTATTATTCATATCTCTTTTTGATATTCTTATCTCTGTGTCTTTTCTCTCTTTTCTGCTGTCATAATCTCTCTTACCTGTTTTTAACTCATTTTTATTTAAACTATCTGGATTATTAATAAACATTAAAGGTCCACTATTATTCATAAAAAATCACCCAACACATTATATGATTGGATGATTTTTTTTATTATATGATTTTTATTTCTTATTTTTGTTATATAGTATTCTTAGACCTTTGACCAATAATTCATTATCAAAGATATATTTATCTTTATCTTTAAATAACTCTTTCAATAATTGTGATTCGCCTCCAGTTAAGACTACCTTAAATTCACCGATTTCATCATGATATTTTTTAATTAGTCCCTCAATCATACTTACATATCCATAAAACATTCCACTTTGAATTGAAGTTTTTGTATCTTTCCCAATGACTGTTTTAGGTTTTTCAAAAGGTACATCTTCTAATTTTGCGGCATTATCAAACAGTGATGAGAAAGCCGTACGAATACCAGGAATTATTGTTCCTCCCATTAATTCATATTTTTCATTCACATAAACTAGTGTCATAGCTGTACCCATATCAATTACCACAACATTAGGTCCATACAAATTACATGCTGCAACAGCACCAACTAAAATATCAGCGCCTAATTCTTTCGGATTATCTAATCGAATTTTAATTCCACTCTTAATTCCTTGTCCAACAAATATAGCATCTTTCTTGAAATATTTGTTTACCATTGATTTAATAATAATTTCAATTTTTGGAACGACACTACTAACAATAAAATCAAAGTCATTTGCCTGAATATTATTATATCTAATTATATCTAAAATCTTTATTCCTAATTCATCAGCTGTCATATTTGGATTTGTGGAAATACGATAAGTAGAAACCTTCTCTTCACTTTCATATATTCCAACCACGATATGAGTGTTACCTACATCTAAACATATAAGCATATATTTCTCCTTTTTTAATAATTTTAAAATACAAAAAAGTCGTTCATATAAATGTTAATGAACGACTACATTTCTTATTTATGCTCTAGAACAATAAGAACCATCATTAACATTAACGATAATCTTATCTCCTTCTTCAATGAATAAAGGAACTTCTAATTCATATCCAGTTTGTAAAGTAACTTTCTTTCTAGCTGTTTGTGAAGTATTACCTTTAACAGCAGGTTCAGCTTGAGTAACTTCTAAAACTATTTTTTCATCTTTTGTTTGTACGCCTAAAATTTCGCCTTCACACATCATAACCAAACAAACAGTTTCACCTTCAACCATAAAGTTCTTATACCATTTTAGTTTATCTTCAGGAATTTCAGTTGTACTATAGTCTTCATTGTCCATGAATACACATACATCACCTTCAACATAAGAGAATAACATTTCTTTTTTGTCAATAATGCATTTCTTATATTTATTGTTAGGATTTAAAGTAGTTTGAATAATTGAACCTGTTCTTAAATCCTTCATACGAACACGCATAACCGCGTTTCCTTTACCAGGTTTCATAAAGTCTTGTTCTAAAACTTGCCATACACTGTTGTTATACTCAAAAGTATTACCAGCTCTTAAATCAATAGCAGCAATCATTTCCATATTAATTATCTCCATTCATTATATTTTCATCTAATTATAACACATATTAATAAAAATATAAAGTATTTTTTTATAAACAGATGAATCTATATATAATTACTATAAGTAAACTGTTTTAATACCTTTGGCTGATAGCGTAAATTAGTTTCCATATTATAATAATATTCTCTATGATTATAATGGATTAATATTACATATATGTAACTTACTTATCTTTTCTATTACATCACTATTATATACTAATATTTTGCAAACAAAAAGATGGCATTTAGCCATCTAGTTATTTACTTTCAGTAAACATCTTTTTGTATTTTGAATAATTTTCTTTGAAATCTTTTGGATATGATCCTAACGCCTCAAGAAACTCTGGTGTAGCTAACATAGTGATACATGTTTTTATCATAAAGACAATATCTGTTAGTTGCTTTATTCTTTCTTCTTTTATATCATCAGGGAATCCATAGAAAATATTCTTAAATAGATCTAGTTTGAACTCTTCATAGAAGTATTTCTCTTCTTCTGGTGTAATGTTTATCTTCTCATCATCCCATTCACCAAAATCAAATGAAAATCTTCTTTTTGAAACGCTCGATAATGCTTCATCTTTGAATTTTTCTAAACCTTCAATAAAGAATTGAGGAGCAAACGCTAAACTTGAATCTTTAGGGTTGAATGGTCTAACAAATCTCATTGATGGTTTATTTTTCTTCAATAATTTTATCGCAATGTCAATTAGTTTTTCTTCCCTTGAAGTTTTAGTATATACTGGTTTTGGTGGCTCATATCTTAAAGGCCATAATCTAGTACATTCACTAAGTGGAACATCTTTTGTTACATCAAAATTATACTTACTAGAGTTTATTTCAACATCGTCTAAAACACGATAGTCTAATCTAGGTAATGGTTCAAATTCTTTGACTAAATAATATCTTTCCATTATTGAATGCATAACTGGCATTCTAAAACAAGTAATAAACACTTCAGACGTGTCAATAATTGTTAATTCTGAAACGGGAACAGTCTTGTATACCTCAATAGGATAGTGAGTAATATTGGATGTGTTTCCATCCAAGAAGGCTTTCTCACTGATTCTAGTGATTTCACCACAAGCTTCAGAGAAATTCTTTTTAGTTTTGAAATCATTTGTTCCGAAGAACATTTGCATATTACTATTTTCAACAATGATTTTAGCTACTTCTTCACCATATTTCATATCAAGTTGGCTATATGATTGAACAACCATTGTATACCAAATATTATAGCTACGACTGACACTAATCATATTGCCAAAATTATTAAACGCTGGGAAGTTTCCAAACTCATCTAAGATAAAATGAACTGGTCTACTTAAAGTTAAATCTGGTTCCCCTTGGGCTTTTTTCTTCAATTGTTGGTATAAACGAAGAATTATAAGTTGTGCCAAACTATAATTTGCTTGTTTTAAATCATCCATTTTCAAGAAAATTGCTTCAGGTCTATCAGCTAAAGTGCTTAAATCAATACTATTCTTTATAGTTACCTTTTGAATAGCATAACTCTTAAATTGCGATAATTGTGTAGATAATGTACCAAAATAACAAGACTTTGTAGTTTCAGCTCTCATATTTACGATCTTGTTAGCATAACGATATGCTTCAAGACTATGATCACCATTTTCGATGAAATCTCTTAATTCATCATCGCTTGTTGAGATTAACATATTCAAAATTGTACGAAGATTGAATTGATCTCTAGTAACTTGTGTCTTTCCGCTTATAACACTTCTTTCAAGTAAACCCATAATTACTGCCACAAACAAGTCTCTAGCAGTGTCATCCCAGTGAGGATCATCTTTCTTTTGTGTTTTAATGAACATATAAGCCAAATCTCTAATATCTTCTGATACTTCAGACAACATTTTTTCTCTTATATGTGAAATCCCTTTATTTAAACTAGAAATTGAGGAATAAGCCATATCCTCTAATTCATACCATGTCTTAGTGTTTTTAGTAAATGATAATTTAGATAAATGTGGGTAGTCATCAATACTATCATTATGAACTACTACCATTGCGGCTAACTTATGAGCCCCAACATATTTATCATATAACTCAGAAAATGGATTCCATGAAGGACTAAACTCAGGTTGATTTAGGTCCAATACTTTTATTACATATCCTTTACTTTCTAAGTGTCCACTTAATTTATTATGTAACTCTCCTTTAACATCAATTATGAAAAATGAAGGTTTTGTTTTTAATGATGAAAGAATATTCACCTTAGGAATAACTAAAGAGGTTGTCTTACCAGCACCAGTACATCCAATTCCTAAACAGTGAGTAGGCTCACGAGAGAAAACTACTCTTAACTCACCATTTTCAGTGTAGTGAGCAATAGGAATGCAACGAGTGTCTAATTCACCTAAATCTTTATATTTAACATTAGGTCCCAAATATTTTTCGTTAGGATTAGCACTCTTCTCAACAATATCTTTGAAATCATAAAATAAAGTATTCTCTCTATTTTTAGTATTTAAAGTTTCTGTATATTTACTCATTTATATACCTCCTAAACCGGTTTTAAAAACCTATACCTTTTCCAGATGAGAATTGCTTAATTACATCTTCTATATCATCAAAATCTCCAAAGTTAAGTCTAGCTACAACTTCATTAACTGCTTCATCAAGCATTTCATAATTAACTTTTTTAATTATCTTATCAATAAAAGGTTCATACTCATCTTTTAACTCTAACTCTTTCTTATCTAGCTCAATAGCAAACTTAGTTCTTACAATTTGCTCTTTTTCTTCTTCCTTTGCTTTATCTAATTCAATAACATTAGAAGAGTGTACAATACGATTATCTAAGGCATCAATATTCACACAGAATATAATGTTAATTAGATTTGATTTATTTGCTGAAACCCTAATGTCTTGGAAATAATATTTATTATCAGGCATTAATAAACTTACATAGTGGTCAATAATTCCTTCTTTAATTTCATGTAAATTATGGTATTTAATAACTACACTATCAGTTTCATTAGATGTAAACACTTGATATAAATAATTATTTCTAGCTTGATATCTTGTCAATAAATTATTATCACATCTTGCAGCATCTAAGCTTTTAACAACATATCCTTCAAAATATCCATTAATAAGATTAGAGAAAATTGAAAGAATAACTTTGCTCTTACATGTAATAATAATTGGATAGTTATCTTCTGATTTCACCATTCTTTTTAGAACATCTATTATCTTATTTTGTTCTTCATTACGAAAATCATATTTAACATTATTTAAAGTTCTTTCAACATTATCAAACACTAAAGAACTCATATGAGAGAAGTCAACATCTCCTTTAGCAAATAATAACATTTTCTTTTCATTAATATCAAACTTACCCTCATATAAAATCATTGATAAATTTGGATCATATTTTTTTGGATCATACTTAGCATTAGCTCGTTCATCATCTAATAAACGATGAATATTAGTATCATATTTAATCTTCTTATTAATAGCAGAAAGTTCTTTTTCATCTAAACCATTAATTGCATTTATAAGAGCAGTGTTCATTCCATCTGTAAAACCAAGATTTTTACAAATGCTATACCAATAATATGACTCAATAAAATCTCCATTTTCTAAATAGTTATATGCTAAACATAATGTTGATAATTCATCATTCCATAATGCATTTTTTGTAAAATACTTTTGAGAAACATTGACATCTTTATCAAATAAAATACCTAAATGATTAGCTAGCGCATATACTAAATTAATAGATACAAAATTTAGTTTAATCGATGTCTTCAACATCTCCATAGTTTTTAAAGGGGACATTTCTTCATCATCTATTCCTAATTTTAGAACATCTAAATCAGCTACACTTTCCTTTGCAATCATATAAACTTGATGAGCAAGTTCTAAAGATTCAACTTCGTCACTATCATTCATTTGTAAATATTGATATCTTCTTGAAAAATAATTTATTTCTTTCCTTGTAAATAAATTATTTAAAAGAATATCCTTTATTTCCTTCATTAATTTTGTGTTAAGAACACTTTCAAGATAGTTGATTAATAACTCCTTTTCCTTATAACTAATATTGTTACTAAAGAAATATAAGAAATTAACATAATGTCTAATAATTTTTGCTTCAATTAATACTATTTTTCTCATATATTCCCCTCCATTTGTTAAAATTATATCATTTTCTTTTCATTTTTTAAAGTGTATATTTTATTTTGTAAACTGATAGTTTACAAAAACTATTTTTTTATATTCTTTACTCTTTTCCTATTTGCATTATCCCTTAGATTGTGATATACTTTCTTTAAAAAGGAGGGATATCATGCTTTTACAATCTAAACTAAATCGTATTTCCCAAGAATCTAATAAATTCCAAAATCCTAATCTTGATGTGTCTACCCTAGTATCAAACCTTAAACTAGAACCTTCTTATAAAGATATTCTAACAAACGAAAACACTAGGACTATTGTTAGACCAAACTCACACTTTTATATGAAGAAAAGCCATCATTTAGTATTTGTGGCAGCGAAGAAATCAAGGGTTATATCTAAATCTACAGAAAATCCTAACATTAGTGAAGAGCTTACAAATGCCCCTTGTTTTTATGATAAAATTACTGCCGTCTTAAATGAGATTTATCCTAATGGATACTCAGCAACAGTTGTTGCAAAAGAAACTGGCGTGACAAGACAATGGATTTCTAGAATATTGTCATACCAATCTAAAACTATCCCTAGTTTAGATGTTGTTCTTAAGATGATCTTTGCTTATAAAATCCCACCAAAAACTGCTTATGATCTTATTGCTCTAGCAGGTCATTCTCTTAACACTGGAACAATTAACAATAATTTTATTATTTTTTGTATTAATAATCAAGCATATTCACTTGAAGCAATTAGGAAAGTTGCTGAAAAATTAAATTATGTTACTGCTGATCTATCTTTTCATCCTCATTATTCCAAAGACAGATAAACTTATAAAGACTAGATAGACTTATAGAGACTAGATAGACTTATAGAAATTAGAAAAAGACCTTTTTGGGTCTTTTTTTATATATCTAATATAAAGTCTTTGTTTAATCTAAAACCTTAATAAAATATGAACATACAAACTCTTCATCTTTATTCAAATAAACTAAGTCTGCTTTTTCTTCATATGTTCCTTTTGTATCGACTAAATCATTATATCCTATCCATGGTTCTAAGCAAATAAAAGGTGCTTCATTATATGGAGTCCATATTGCTAGTGTTGAAAACTTAGGATAACTAAACTCAATTCCTTTATCATCTTTATTTACTAACTTAATTGTTTTTGACTTAACATCTTTTATTAAAATAGTGTCTATCGTAAAGATTTCCTTATCCAAAACAATCTCTTTAATATTTTGTTTATTGTATACTCCAGTATTAAAATCAAGTAATCCACCTTCGCATACTAATGGAGAATTAAATGTTTCTTCTTTTTCAAAGATTATTTTGTAATCTTCAAATTTTTCTCCTTCATATAAAGGGCAATTAAAAGCAGGGTGTCCACCTATATTAAAATATAATTCACTGTCTCCAATATTTTTAATTTTAATTTTTGTCTCTAATGCCTCATTTTCATATGTATATGTAATAACAGTTTCATATTTAAATGGATAATGAGATAATGTTTCTTCGTTCGCTTTTGAAATAAATGATATAGAATTTTCTTTTCTTTCAAGTACTTCAAATTCTTGATCTCTTAAGAAACCATGTTGAGATAATTGATATTCTTTTCCTTTAATTGTAGTTTTTTTGTCTTTTAATGAACCTACAACAGGAAATAAGAAAGGTGCAGATCTTTTCCAAAACTTAGGATCAGAACACCAAATATATTCTTTCCCATTCTTTTTTAATGATTTTAATTCAGCTCCTAATGTACTAATTCCCACTTCAATATTTTTATATTTCAAATTTTCCATAATTACCCTCCATTTAGTATTACATAATTATATTTTTATGATATAATTATAATAAATTTATTTATAAAAATCAATTGTAAACATTTTCACATTGTACGAATATTCTTTTAAATGATATAATAAGATGTTAAGGAGGAATCATTATGGAAAAATATGAACCAATTTTAGATTTATTAGAAACAGAAATAGCAATTAAATATGTCAAAGATAACTTTGAAAAGATTTTAGGCAAAGATTTACATCTAACTAGAGTCTCTGCTCCTTTATTCGTTATTCCTGAAACTGGCCTTAACGACAATCTTAATGGTTATGAACGTCCTGTAAAATTTGATGTCAAATCTGTAGGCAAAGATGTAGAAATCGTTCAATCTTTAGCTAAATGGAAAAGAAATGCCTTAAAGAAATATAACTTCAAACAAGAAAATGGTTTATATACTGATATGAATGCTATTAGAAGAGATGAAGATTTAGATGCTATCCATTCTGTATATGTCGACCAATGGGATTGGGAAAAAATTATTTCTAAAGAAGAAAGAACACTTTCATACTTAAAGAAAACAGTTAAGACAATTTACAAAGTATTCTTGAAAGTTGCAAAACTTGTTAATAAAAAATATCCATGCCTTACTTATGATTTACCAAAGGATATCACTTTTATATCCACAAAAGAGTTAGAAAAGAAATATCCAAATCTTTCAAGGAAAGAAAGAGAACACGCAATATCTAAAGAATATAAGGCTGTTTTCTTATACCAAATAGGTTGGCCAATTAAAGATGGTAAACCTCATGATGGTAGAGCTTGTGACTATGATGACTGGAACTTAAATGGTGATATACTTTTATGGTATGAACCTTTACAAATTGGATTAGAACTATCTTCAATGGGAATCAGAGTAGACGAAGAAAGTCTATTGAAGCAAGTTAAAGCTAAAGGCGAAGAGTATAAATTAGAAAACCCTTATTGTAAAGATATCTTAAACAAAAATCTTCCATACACTATTGGTGGTGGAATTGGACAATCTCGTTTATGTATGTTCTTCTTAAAGAAAGTTCATATTGGTGAAGTACAAGCTTCTGTATGGCCTGATGATCAAATTGAAGAACTAGCTAAAAAAAATATTCATTTGCTATAAAAAAATACAAATAAAGACTAAGCATAGTTTGAATTATAAAATTAAAATTAAAATTTTTATAATTTTATTGCTTAGTTTTTTATTTTTTATTTTACATATTTATAAATAATAGTATAATATAGGTGTAACAAATAAAACACAGGAGGAAAATATGACTTTTGAAAGACTTCCTTTATCAATTAAGATGCATTTAAAAGAGATTGGGGAATTGAATGTTGTTGAATATGCTGATTATCATCGAAGCGGTGATAAAGTATATAATATTAATAACAAGTATATTTTAAAGATTTCTGATAACATCGTTAATATTAGGAATGAATACGAAAAAGACTTATGGCTTTCTAATATTGATAAGATATTTATCAAACCTATCGAGTTTAAAGTTAGAGATGATTGTGCTTATTATCTAAGAGAGTTCCTTGAAGGTGAACCACTATGTTTACCTAAATATCTTGAAAATCCTGATTTTGTTATTGATACTCTTGTAGAGGCGATGAACTACTTACATTCTATTAAAGTTCCTTTAAAAAATGTATGTTTAGTACATGGTGATTTCTGCTTACCAAATATTGTTGTGAAGGATAATAAATTTTATGGCTTTGTTGATTTGGGAGAAGCAAGAATTGATGATCCATGGGTAGATTATGCTTGGTGCATTTGGTCTTTGGAATATAATCTTAAAACAAAAGATCATACTCAAAAGTTACTTGATAAACTAGGTATAACATTTGATGAAAACAAATACAAAAAATATGTTCCATATAAATAAATTATATAATAAATAGTCTAAATGAAATACCTTTATTTTATTTAGATATTTATTTTTTTAACATTACTGAGGTGTTTTATGAATAAATATAAAAATATCCCCCAATCTTCTGATTGGAGCTCTATAGAACCTTTAAATAAAGGTTGGAGTAAAGATCTTAAATATATAGTCACTGACAAAGACCAAAGAAAATTTGTTTTAAGAGTTTCTGATATTTCATTGTATGAAAAAAGAGAAAAACAATTTTCTCTATTGAATATGTTAGAACCATTTAACATTAATTGTCCTAAACCAATATCTTTCGGAAAACTAAATGATAACCAAATCTATATGCTTATCACATATTTGGAAGGTGTCCCTGCTAGTAAATATGTTCGCACTATTTCTGATAAAGAATCTTACAAACTAGGAATAGAAGCAGGAAAGATTTTAAAGGTTATTCATAGTTTATCTAATAATGCTATAAAAGATTATCCAAAACAGACATGGTATGAAAGATACCTAGAGAAAATCGATAAAAAAATAAGTGCTATTACATCATCTGATTATAAGTTTGACAACTGGCAATTTATATGTAACTTTATAAAAGAAAACACGCACTTAGTAAAGGATAGACCTTATGTCTTTACTCATGGTGATTATCACTTAGGGAATATGATTGTTAATAATGGTCATATTGGTATTATTGACTTTGATAAATGTGTGTATGCAGATCCATACGATGAGTTTAAATGTTTTTGTTGGAATGTTTTTGAAAATCCATATTTCGAATCAGGATTAATTAATGAATATTTTAATTATAATGTCCCTTCTGATTTCTTTAAAATACTTAAATTATATGCTGCAGAAAGTTTAATTAGTCATCTTCCATGGGCTACAACTTTTGGAGAAAAAGAAATTAATACAGCTTATAAAGTTATTGATTCAGTTATGAAATGGTATGATAATTTTACATTAGATATTCCATTATGGTATAAAAAAAATATTTAAAAACATTAAAAACTGATCTATTACTATATCTAGATTATTCTATATATAGTTTTAGATCAGTTTTTTATTTGATATTTACTTCTTATTTGATATTCACTTCTTTATACAAATTAATATACTCTTTAGATGCATATTCAAATAATTCTTTACCATTTTTATAGCTATGAACATTATTTGCTAGTAAATTATAATATTCTCCTAATATGCCTCCACTAGTACTACCATGCCATCCTCCGTTATAAATAAAATCAAATTCATCGTTCATTTGATATAACATTTCTATAGTACTATCACCATAATTATAGTAATGATCTACCATTTCATTTATTGATTTTTCTTTCACCTCTAATAGTTTTTCTCTATCATAAAACTCATTATATACGCTTCTCATATATTCACTAAATACTGCATATATATTTTCAAAATTATAATTAGAATCAGTTTCTTTATCATTTCGAATTGGGAATGTAAACCCTCTTGAACAGCCTGTGCTATAAGGAATTTTACTTAGTTCTATACCATCAGGAATAGGGTAAGGAACATATCCTAAAGATCCACCTGTATATTGTATATTTTTTGCAACACTAGAATACATGAAATATGAAAATTCAATAAAAAACGAATATTCATCTATATCTTTATCATAGTTATTAATTAAAGTATGATAAAACTCCACAATTTTCTCTTGCACTTCATTATTTAAATAGACTGTGTTTGAATAAACATCATAGTAATTTAATCCGCTTGCTTCTAATAATCCTTCTAATAATGTCCATGAACTATATTCAAAAAGTCTTTTATCATTATTTATCTTC
>JAZNJG010000144.1:0-29028 GCA_045577945.1 Bacilli bacterium
GGTATAGAAATATAATAGATAATATTAATATGTTATAATCGGGTAAAATGGCCTGTATTTATTATTATTTCTTATATTTTAAATCGATAAATAAAATCAATAATAAAAATATTAAAAAGAGGTGTTATACTTTATGAAAACAATTGATTTATGCAAATATGGTATTTGTGGAGCAAAAGAAGTTATTTACAATCCTTCGTATGAAGCGTTATTTGAAGCTGAAACTAATCCAGAATTAGAAGGCTTTGAAAAGGGTCAATTAACAGAATTAGGTGCTGTTAACGTTATGACTGGTGTTTACACTGGCCGTTCTCCAAAGGACAAATTTATTGTTATGGATGAAAACTCAAAAGACACAGTTTGGTGGACTTCTGATGAATTCAAAAACGATAATCATCCTTGCAGTCAAGAAACTTGGAAAGAATTAAAAGAACTTGCAGTTAAACAACTTTCTAATAAGAAATTATATGTTGTTGACTTATTCTGTGGAGCTAACAAAGATACTAGAATGGCAATTAGATTCATTATGGAAGTTGCTTGGCAAGCTCACTTTGTTAAAAACATGTTTATTAACCCTACTGCTGAAGAATTAGAAAACTTTGAACCAGATTTCGTTGTTTATAACGCTTCAAAAGCAAAAGTTGAAAACTATAAAGAATTAGGTTTAAACTCAGAAACTGCAGTCGTATTTAATATTACTTCTCGTGAACAAGTTATTTTAAATACTTGGTATGGTGGAGAAATGAAAAAAGGTATGTTCTCAATGATGAACTATTATTTACCATTAAAAGGCTTGGCTTCAATGCATTGTAGTGCTAACACAGATATGAACGGAGAAAATACTGCATTATTCTTCGGTTTATCTGGAACTGGTAAAACTACACTTTCAACTGATCCAAAACGTTTATTAATTGGTGATGATGAACACGGTTGGGATGACAAAGGCGTATTCAACTTTGAAGGCGGATGCTATGCAAAAGTTATTAACTTAGATAAAGATTCTGAACCAGACATTTATAAAGCTATTAAACGCAATGCATTATTAGAAAATGTTACAGTTGATGCTGAAGGCAAAATTGATTTCAAAGATGGATCTGTAACTGAAAACACACGTGTATCTTATCCAATCAATCATATCGAAAAAATCGTTCGTCCTATTTCTGCTGCTCCAGCTGCTAAAAATGTTATCTTCTTATCTGCTGATGCATTCGGAGTACTTCCTCCAGTATCTGTTTTAACTCCAGAACAAGCTCAATATTACTTCTTATCTGGATTTACTTCAAAACTTGCAGGTACAGAACGTGGAATTACTGAACCAACTCCAACATTCTCTGCATGCTTCGGTCAAGCATTCTTAGAATTACATCCAACTAAATATGCAGAAGAATTAGTTAAGAAAATGGAAGCAAGTGGAGCTAAGGCTTACTTAGTTAATACTGGTTGGAATGGAACTGGTAAACGTATCTCTATTAAAGATACTAGAGGAATCATTGATGCAATTTTAGATGGTTCAATTTTAAAAGCAGATACAAAAGTTATCCCTTACTTCAATTTAGAAGTTCCAACTGCATTACCTGGTGTTGATACAAATATCTTAGATCCTCGTCAAACATATGCAGATGCTGCTGAATGGGAAACAAAAGCAAAAGACTTAGCAAGTCGTTTCGTTAAGAATTTTGTTAAATATACTGGTAATGAAGCTGGTAAAGCATTAGTTAAGGCTGGTCCTAAACTATAATTAAAGATAATAAGTTTTGATTACAAACTACTAAAGTTTTGTTAATCAAAACTTTTTTATTTTTATTAAATATGTTATTAGGTTAATATACAATTTCACAAGCATAAAAAAGATATAATTTATTAAAATATACTATAAATATCCTTGAACTTATAAAATTCATATGATATATTAAATACAATATAATTAAAAAAGGTGGGTTATTATGAAATACAGTTTTAGAAATGATTATAATCAAGTAGGACATCCTAGAATTATTGAAGCTTTACTTAAAAATGCTAATGTGGTAAATAGTGGTTATGGTGAAGATGTAGTAACAAAAAATCTAAAAAATTTACTATCAGAAAGCGTAGGAAAAGAGGTTAATATTCATTTATTAGTAGGTGGTACACTTGCTAATAAGACAGTTATTTCGAAGATGCTAAGGCCATATGAAGCAGTTATATCATGCGATAGTGGACATATTAATGTCCATGAAACTGGCGCAGTAGAAGCTACTGGTCATAGAATTATTTCTATTATGAAAGATAATGGTAAATTAAGCAGCTATGATATTGATGAAGTTATGAAAGTATATAATGAAGTTCATAGAGTGCATCCTAAAGCAGTATATATATCAAACTCTACAGAAATAGGGACAGTATATACAAAAAAAGAACTTGTTGAGATATATGCTTGTTGCAAGAAGTATGGATTATATTTATATTTAGATGGGGCAAGATTGCCAATTGCTTTAACATCTAAATCAAATGATATTACTTTAAAAGATATATATGATTATACTGATGTCTTTTATATAAGTGGGACAAAAAATGGTATGCCATTAGGAGAAATATTAATTATAAAAGATGAAGACATTAACGAAAAATTCAAATATCATTTAAAGAATCAAGGTGGAATGGTTTCTAAAACATTTACTTTATCATATATGTTTTTAGAATATTTTAAGGACGACTTCTATTTAACATTAGCAAAAAATGCCAATGACAATGCAGAATATTTGAGAAATAAGTTTAAAGAGTTAAATATTAATATTGTATATCCAAACGATACAAATCAAATATTTATTGAACTTGAAAAAAGTGTCGTAGAAAAAATATCAGAAGACTATGATTTTGAAATTTGGGAAAGACTAGAGTCTACAATAATCATTAGAATTGTTACGACTTTTAATACAACAATAGAAAGTTGTAACGAATTAATTTCAGATTTAAAGAAACTAATAAAATAAATATTAAAAGGAATTAAATGTATGAAAAGTAAATATATATATCTAATATTTATAGTGTTATTATTTTGCATAGGGTGCAATAGCACTAAAAATATAACCGTAAATTATATTTATGAAAATGAGATTATTGAAAGCATATCTTATTCATACAATGATTCTTTTAAAGAAATTGATTATTTTCTAGAAGATATGGTTTTTAACGGGTATTATCTAGATAGTGAATATAAAGAAAAAATAGATGTTTTGAATTATAAAATTACAAAAAGTCAGAATATTTATTTAAAGTATAATAAGCATAAACAATTAAATATTGTATACATTCCTTTAGATGATAGACCAGTAAATAACGATCGCGTACTATTACTAGCAAAATCTTTAAATATAAACTTAATAATGCCTAGCGAAAGTTATTATAAAACTCATTTAGATAATCAAACATTAAATCAAAATAATTCCCAAATAGGGAATCCAGAAGAAATACTAAAATTTATTATTAATTTGGATATAAATAATATTGATGCGTTTGTTTTATCAATAGATCAATTATTATCAGGTGGATTAGTTGGTAGTAGAAGTAATCATAACACTGAAATCATAAATGAAGAAATAATAATAGACAATATATTGAATTTTACTAAAGAAAAGCCCTTGTACTTGATAGATACAATAATGAGGTTAGCACCAACAGTCGGATTTTTGGGAAACACTTTAGATGATTATATGAATATTTATAACTATGCGTGTGTGGATAGATTAAATATTTATAACAATATGCCAAATGAAAAGAATGATAATATAACTATTGAAAATGTTATAGAAACATATAATATTGATAGTTTCAATAAAACAATTAATTATGAAGATTATAGATTAACAGATAGTCAATATGTTGATTATATTAATGCAAGAACTAGAAAATTAAAATTATCAGATATGATTTTATCTAAACTAGAAGATGTAAATACAGATAAATCTAAAATACACTATATATGCGGGATAGACGATTCTTCTTTAAGTCATAACATACAAAAGAATGAGATTAACTATTTAAAGAGTAATTATCAAGATATGATGATTTTGGCGGGGGTAGACCAATTAGGATTAATGAGTATATCTAAGGTTTATCAAGATCTGAATAATTATAAGAAATTAAAAGTAAAGATTAATGTGTTTGGAGACAATTATACAAAAATAGAAAATTCCTTTGATGGAATAAGTATAAAAGAAAATCTTGAAAGTCATTTGAATACATTAAACATAGAATATGATTATGATGACAAAACTCAAAATAATTTAGGTTCATATGATTTTGAGATATTAATACTAACAAACGAGCAAAATCAAGAAAAATTAAAAAAGTCATCACTAGAATTGACTAATAAATTAAAAGAAAATAATAAAAAAAAGATACTTACATGTATAATAGATACAAACGGAACATCAGGTAAAAATAAACTATTATTATCAAATGATTTAATTTATTGTGATTTATCAAATTTAATTGGATATAGTTGTTGGAACACATGCGGTAATTCTATAGGGATTGCCTTATCACTTGCAAGTTCAAGAATAAGTTATTTGAAAAGTGATAATTCTGTTTACCAATCATTATCAAATGAAGGGTTTGTAGAATCATTAGTATTTGGTTTAGTAAAAGATATAGGTTATAAAGCATTTACTGAAGATGAATTATCAGATTATATTAACAAAAATACTAAAGATAAGCAAGGGAATATAGTTATAGCTAGCAATAACTTTTATCAATATTTACCTTATAACCCAGATTTTAATATCAAGCTTGAAGATCTTATGTTCAAAAATGCTAACAAGATAGTTTCAAGTTTAATAGGCTGTGATATCTATACATCGTTAAAAAATAAACCTAAGGTAAATAGGATAAAGAATATTGAAATACTAAATTATCATTTTCCTTGGTATAGGACATTTGAAATATCGTTTGATATAAGAGTGCAAATTAATTAGTAAAAAAAGGGAGAAAAAAATGGATAAAGAATTTTTTAGAGGACTATTAACAAAAGATTTAAATACATCAAATGTAACTTTAACTACAATTCCTTATGATGAAGGCTGTTCTTGTGGAGTGGGTGCTAGTTTAGCTCCAGATAAGATAAGAGAACTATCATCATACTTACCACCTCTTACTATGGATGGAATACTACTAGATAAGATTAAATTATATGATTTTGGTAATGTCGAGAAATGTGAGAACTATTTTAAAAAATTAAAAGAGGTTTCTTTAAATAGATTAGGGCTTAATAAATTTCCAATCTTTATAGGTGGTGATCATTCAGTTACTATTCCTCTTCAAGAAGCTTTTTTTGATTATTGTAAAAAGGAAAATAAGATTCCCGCAATTATACATTTAGATGCTCATCCAGATATATGTTATTTTTATGATGGTTCAAAATTATCTCATGCATGTACAAATAGACGAAGTATCGAATATGGATATGACCCAAAAGATATTACTTTAATAGGTATTAGAGGTTTTGAGGCTGAGGAAGTAGAATACTTAAATTTGCATCCAGAATTAAAAGTATATACATCTAATGATTGTTATAATTATGGGATTAAAGATATACTAAAAGAATTGAAGAATAAGTATTCTGAAGAGTATGCTATATATTTATCTTATGATATTGATATTAATGATCCAAGTTTTGCTCCTGGAACAGGGACTCCAGAAGCTTTTGGGCTATCTAGTCGAATGGTCTTAGAGCTTTTATTAGGACTATTTAAAGAACTGAATATCAAAGCTTTTGATATAGTTGAGGTATCACCTGCTCTTGATTGCAATGATATAACAAGCTGGCTAGCTTTAAAAGCATTGTATGAAGTTTTTAATATTTTACAAAAAAAATATTTCAACAAATAGTTATATGAATTATATAGTTTAGTAATGTATAAGTAATCTTTAAAACTTATTTATATATTATTAAACTATTTTTATTTATAAATAATAAGTTTTTAAATATAATATATTTAGTTAATATTTATTTGAAAAAATGTGATAAAAGTATTATAATAGATATGTTAGGTGTTAAAACTTAAAAAGGAAACAAGTGAAAATCTTGTACTGTACCAGCAACTGTAAAGCTGACGAAAATCAAATTACCATTGGGGAACTGAGAAGGTTGATTGGAGGATGAAGCTAAGTCAGGAGACTTGCCTAAACATTATTATAGGAGGACCCATCCTATGACTTAATTAATTGCTGGGAATCAATTAATAGGTAATAGTTAGATGGTATAAAAAAATGAATAAGAAAAAACTTATTCTAACAGTCGTTTCTGCTGTTGTGGCAGTAGCTATTTTGATTGCGTGCTTCTTTATTATAAACAATGTGATTGAAGCAAAAGGTGATGGAACAATTTCTATTGAAGTTGTAGCTCTTGATGGAAGTTTAATGAAGGAAAAAGATGTGGTATTTTATGAGGGAGATACGTTACAAAAATTGATTGAAGATAATTTTGATAGTGTTATTTTTGATGACACAGGATATGGACCATTTCTAAAGGGGATTGAAGGATATGTTACACCTGATGATTGGTCGTCATATATTTCTATACTTGTTGATGGGATATATAGTGAAGTGGGAATAGGTGATATTGTTTTTGTTGATGGAACAAAAATAACTTTGAAGATATCATCTTTTGAATAACTTAAAGATTTAATAAAATGAAATCTGAAAAGTTAAAGATATTTGATTTTGTTCTCATTGCCATATTATCGTCGGTGCTTTTTGTTCAAGAACAAGTATTATCATTTCTGCCTAATTTTCAATTAACTGTTTTCTTACTAGTATTATTTTCTAAAAAACTTGGAATGCTTAGAACAATAATAATTGTCATAATCCACGTAATATTAGATAATATTGTTATGGGAAGTATGAGTTTATATTATACCCCCACAATGCTTGTTGGGTGGTTGATTATCCCAATTACATTAAATACAATCTTTAAAAAGATAGATACAAACATTAATTTAGCTTTTTTAGGAATATTATATTCTCTAATATATTCTTGGTTATATTTAATACCTAGTTCTATTCTAACAAATGTTTCCCCAATTGCTTATTTATTAGGCGATATTTTGTTTGAAGTAATATTGGCTATGAGTAGTTTTATTTCGATATTACTATTATATAATCCATGTGCTAGGGTCATTGATATAATTTATGAAAAAAGTAGGAAAGAGATAAACTAGTAGGATTAACTAATAATGGCCGAAAATAATTTTATAAATAAAATAATTTTATAAATAAAGAGATTAGATTTTGTAATTATCAAAATCTAATCTTTTTTTATAAAAATAGTATGTTATGTTGCTAATGATAAAATTAATATGATATAATATAAGTAATATTATATAAGTAATATATTATTAGAAAAGGAGAGATAATATGGAAAATTTAGATAAGAATCTTGAAAATGTTAGAATACAAGACGATTTATATAATTGTGTTAACAAAGAAAGATTAGAAAAACTTGTTATTCCAAGTGATATGCCTATGGCAGGTGGTTTTGCAACATTAATGACTGATGTTGAAAAACTAATGATGAGTGAGTTTAAAGAAATGTGCGAGAAAGATAATTATCCTAATGACTATGTAAAAAGAGCATGTTCTTTATATAAAATGGCTAAAAATGTAGAAAAGAAAGAAAAAGATGGAATCGAACCTGCTTTAAAATATTTATCAGTTTTAAATGATTTGAATACAATTGATGATTTTAATAAAGCTTTAAAAGATTTGCTATTAGAAGGATTACATTTACCATTTGTGGGGATGGTAGAACCGAATTTTAAAGATACAGTTCATCATTGTGTAATGATTCAAGGACCTAGTGTTATTTTACCAGATACTGTATATTACAAAGAAGAGATGGCCGCTCAAAAGAATGCTATTATTGGAATATGGACTAATATGGCTAAAATGGTTCTAGCTAAAACAAATTTATCTCAAGAAGAACAAGATAAATATATCGAAGATACATTGGCATTTGACTTAATATTAGCTCAATATGTTAAGAGTAATGAAGAATGGTCAGAATATGTTAAGATGTATAATCCTATGAAAACATCTAAAGTTTGTTCAATGTTAAAACCAGTTAACTTTAAAGGATTATTAAAGGATTTATTTGGATTTATTCCTGAAGAAATAATTGTTACCGAACCAAGATATTTCAAAGCGTTTGGCGAAGTGTTTAATGAAAATACATTTGAACTATATAAACATTGGTCATATGTAAAAGGATTATTAGATTCATGCTCACTACTAACTGAAGAACTAAGAAATATTGGTGGAATCTATATGAGAGCCTTATCCGGAATTGCTGAAGCTACAAAAGTAGAAAAGTATGCTTATCAACTTGCTTCAAACCTTTATTCTGAACCTATTGGTTTATATTATGGTGAAAAATATTTCGGAGAAGAAGCAAAGAAGGATATTATTAGCATTGTTTATCAAATTATTGATACATATAAAGATAGAATTATGAAAAATGACATTTTAGAACAAAGCACAAAAGAAAAAGCAATTCTTAAGTTATCTAAAATGGGTGTTAAAATGGGATACCCTGATAAGGTTAGCGAAATATATGATTCTTTAGTATTTGATGAAAACAAATCATTATTTGAGGCAGTAAGTGAATTAAAGAAAATTAGATTAATAGATTCAATTAACAAACTTTCTAAAGAAGTAAATAGAGCAGAATGGGCAATGCCTGGACATATGGTAAATGCATGTTATAGCCCATTTGTTAATGATATAACATTCCCTGCCGCAATTTTACAACCTCCATTCTATTCTATCAAACAAACTAGAAGTGAAAATCTAGGAGGAATTGGAGCAGTTATAGGCCATGAAATCTCTCATGCGTTTGATAGCAACGGGGCAAAATGTGACGAATTAGGAAATTTAAATAATTGGTGGACTAAAGAAGATACTAAAAAATTCAATAGTAAAATAAAAGCAATGATTAAGCAATTTGATGGCATTGAATTACCATGGGGAAAAGTAAATGGCAAATTAACAGTTAGTGAAAATATAGCTGACAATGGTGGTATGGCAGTTACACTAGATATTATGTCAAAAGATGCAAATCCATCTTATGAAGAATATTTTATGAACTGGGCAAGAGTATGGTGTATGAAAGCAAAACCTGAGTATTTACAATTATTATTAAACGTTGATGTTCATGGACCAAGCATTTTACGTGCTAATATGCCTCCAAGAAACTTTGAAGAATGGTATAAAACGTTTAATGTAAATTGTAAAGATAAGATGTATATAGCTCCAAGTAAACGTATTGTTATTTGGTAATTAATATTAGAAAGGAACATTATGAAAAGAATAATTAGATACGGAGTTTTTGAAACAAATAGTTCTAGCACTCATTCAATGTCATTATGCATTAAAGGTGAAAATGAAGAGTGGCGCAAGGAAAGTGAAATTCCTTATGAAGAAAGAGAAGTTCGTTCTTCACTTCATAAGTATTTTGTAATAACAGGATTATTAGAACAATATGAATATACTATTGAACAAGATGATAAAATAAAATATAAAGAAGGTCTATTAAATCAAATAAAAATGTTTAAAGATTTTCTAGCTGAAGAGTTTAAAAACGTTGGTGGAAACATAAATGAATACAATGGCCATATTAAAGATCTTAGAAAAGCAGGATGTAACCAACTTTTGTGTGACACATACTTTAATCATAGCCCTTTATCAGCTTGTGGGTGTTCTTTATCTTTGTTTAAAAATTTAAAGAAAGTGTTAGAAATCAAAAAAGATACTGAAGAAGAATATAAAAAAGCTGCGAAAGTATTATTCAATCCTAATGTATATTTTCATCTAAGAGAAGGTTGGTACGGCGGATCAGCTTGGTACATTGACGAAAAGATTTTCTAATTATGAAATGTTTGAAGAAAGAAATATTGGCTGATTATCAAAATGGTAATTATCATGTAGTTTTATTTGGTGATGGGACAAAAGTAAAAGAAACTGAAGATGATTATTTTGATAGTGAATTTCCTGATAGTATCGATATGAAAATTACAAATTATTGTGATTTAGGATGCGTAATGTGTCACGAAAATTCATCAATAACTGGGATACACGGAGATGTTAATCATAATTTCCTAAATAGCCTTCATAGAGGAACAGAAGTAGCAATTGGTGGAGGAAATCCTTTAGCCCATCCTAAACTGTATGAATTATTATTGTTTTTAAAGGAAAAGGGAATTATCGCTAATCTAACAGTTAACGAAAGACATTTAGTAAAAGATAAGAACCTAATTCAAAAATACATTGATCAGAAATTGATATATGGTTTAGGGATATCACTTAATCAATATAGCGATGAAACTATTGATTTTTGCATGAAAAACCCCAATTGTGTAATACATCTCATCATTGGTATGATTTGTGAAAAAGATTTATTGAAACTAATTAATAAAAATTTAAAACTATTATTACTTGGTTATAAAAAATTTGGTAGAGGAGAAAATTTTTATACTGAGACTATCTTAGATAAAATAAAAAGTATTGAAAATATTTTATTTACTAAATCTATTATTGAAGGATTTGAATCGATTAGTTTTGATAATCTCGCTTTAGAGCAATTAAATGTTAAAGATAAAGTTTCTAAGGTAATATGGGAAAGTACATATATGGGAGATGATGGTGAATCGTCATTATATGTTGATTTGGTGGAAAAAAAATTTGGAAAAAATTCAACTTCAGTAGATCGTTATGATTTACTTGATAATATTAATGATATGATGAAAGTAATAAAAGAAAAAAATAATAAATAGTTCAAATATAATATTCGAGAAAAAATCATTTGAAAATTAAAGTATTAATGGTAGCTAAGGCTGCCATTTTTATATTATTTGTATCTATCAATTTAAAATAATAAATAATTGTTTTTATTTTTTCACTAATTGTGCTATAATATAAAAAAACTAATGGAGAAATATTATGAGAAAATTAAAAGTCGCAAACGCAATTCTAACTTGTATTTTAATAATTTGTTTAGTTTTCTTTGGACTATCATTTCTATTTGATCCCAAAGCTTATTTAGTATATATATCTATAGGTGTTGGTTGTTTATGTTTGGGTATATTAATATCTTCTAATGCTAATAAAACAGCCCAAAAACATATTAATTGGTTAGAAGACAGAGTAAAACTAACTAATTCTCTTGCCTATCGTATTAAAAAAGCTGGTGAAAAGAGTTTCACAGAGATTCCTTTAGGTATTATAGTATTCAATAATGAATATGTTATTGAATGGGCAAATCAATTTGCTAGAGATATTTTTTCATCAGATTTAGTAGATCATAAAATAAAGAATATTTGGAGAATAGAAAATGATCCTAAATATAATAATTTAGAGGCAAAAATAAGAGCGTTCTCTGATTTTATGATTGATATTTATGGAAGAGAATATAATATAAAAGTACTAGTAGAAGATAATATTTTATTTATTGAAGATAGAACTTTAATTAGAGACTTGCAAAGTAAATATGATAATAATATACTTGCGGCAGGTATAATAAATCTTGATAACTTTGACAATGCTTTAGGAACGCTAGATGCTCAGGAAAAAGCAGTGAAAGTTAGTGATATTATTGGTATTTTAAGTGAATGGTGTGATGAAAATGATGTTTATTTAAGAGGTTATAGCGAAAAACAATACTTAATTTTAATGCATCGCTCACAATTATATTCATTAATAAATGAAAGATTTAAAATCATTGATACAATTAATAATTACTGTTCAAGAGAAAGATTAAAAATTACATTATCAATAAGCATTGCTTGTTTAGATTGTGAAGTTAACGAACTATTAGATAAAGCAAATGAACTTTTAGAACTTGCATTAAACCGTGGAGGAAACCAAGCAGTTGTTCAAATTGATCAAATGGTTGAATATTATGGCGGAAAAGAAATAGGTATAGAAACCCATAAACCAATATATGTAAGAGTTAAGACAGAAGATTTACGTGATCAAATTCTTTCTGCTGATACGGTTTTAGTAATGCCACATGCAGCTACAGACGCTGATGCATTCGGAGCTGCACTTGCGCTGATGAAGTTTGCTAGAGCATTAGGGAAGAGTGCTCATGTTGTTTTTGATGAAGATAAGTGTGATGATACGGTTAAATTGGTTTACAATGAATTAAGTAATAAACATGTAGCAACTCGCGAATACTTTGTTAATCCTAATAGTGCATTATCATTAATGACAAATGAAACCTTACTTATTTTAGCTGACGTTCAATATGAAAAATTACTGATTGATGATAGACTTTATAGAAAAGCAAACAAAATAGCTATTATTGACCATCATCGTAGTAACAACTCTGCAATTACTAACTATGACTATATGTATAATAAACCTACAGCATCCTCATCTGTTGAGTTAATTGTTGAGATGTTTGATTTTATCGATGACAAGGTAAACCTATCTAGTATTGAAGCAAGTATTTTATTATTAGGAATTATAGTCGATACTAATAACTTAATTTATCGTTCAACGGCACAAACATTTAAAGTATTATCAAAACTTCAAATGTATGGTTCTGATATGTCTGTTGTACAAAAATTCTTAAGAGAAGATAGTGAAATGTATTCTAAGAGAATAAAATTCTTAGATAGTATTAGTATAGTTGATGGAAAATATGGGATTGCGATTTGTGATGACGGAATATATCCTCGTCAATTTATTGCTAAAGTCGCTGATAGCATAATTTCTAGAAGAGATGTTCATGCGGGGTTCTGTATTGGATATTGTTCTAAAAATACCGTTGCAATAAGCGGAAGAAGTTTAGATGAAATGAATGTTCAACTTGTTATGGAAAAATTAGGAGGTGGAGGTCATTTTAATAATGCAGCCACACAACTACCTAATTACACAATTGAGAAAGCAAAAGATGAATTAACAGATATACTAAAGAATAATGTTGATAAAGGAGATACTATGAAAGTAATATTACTAAAAGATGTTAAGGGAAGAGGAAAAGAAGGAGAAATAATTGAAGTTTCAAATGGATATGCTCCATATCTAATTAAACAAAAATTAGCTCTTGCGGCAACACCTGATAATATCGAAAACCTAGAAAAGAAAAATGAACAAGCAAAAATAGATGCTCAAAACCTATTAGAAGAAATGAAAAAACTAAAAGAATTTATCGAAGTAAATCCAATTTCAATTGAAATGAGAGTAGGAAAAGAAGGTAAATTATTTGGTAGTGTAAATTCAAAACAAATTGTTGAAGAATATAAACTTAAATATGGTGTTACTATCGATAAGCGTAAAGTTCTTTTAGATGAACTTAAAGAAGAAATAAATTCACTAGGAAGTTATACTGTAACTATCCATCTTCATAAAGACGTTAAAGCTAAGATGAAGATTTATGTTGTAGAAAAGAAAGGATAAAGATATGTCTCAAAACATTATTCCTCATAGTAAAGAAGCAGAATGTTATGTTTTAGGAAGTATTCTAATTGAAGAGGCTCTTGCTAATGAGTTTTGTGGGGCATTAACATCGTTTGATTTCTATGATAATAGAAATAAAAATGTGTTTAAAGCGATAAAAGCAATAAATGAATCTCGAAACGAAGTAAACACTCTTTCAGTTATTGAAGAACTAAAAGCTCAAGGAACATATGATAGTGTAAAAGAAGAATATTTATATGAACTTGTTAACGGAGTTCCTACAGTAGTAAGTTTAAATATTGAGAGTTACATAAGTATTATCAAGGATAAATCTTTGCAAAGAGAATTATATTATGAATCTCAAAAAATAAATGAACGAATTTTATCTGGTGAAGAAAAAATAGATGATTTAATTGCCGATTCTGAAAAGATGGTTAAGACAATTGCTAATAAACAAAAAGTCGGAATGATGAAACCTATTGGTTTTGCATTAGATAAGGTATTTAATGTAATTAACGAAAATTCATTAAAAGAAGGCAACTTAATAGGATTAGATACTGGATATGATTCTCTAAATGAAAGAACGTTAGGTTTTCAACCCGGACAATTAATTATCTTAGCAGCTCGTCCTGGGGTAGGTAAATCTGCACTAGCCCTTAATATGTGCTTAAGAATGTGTACAAAAAATAACGCTAAGATTGCATATTATTCATTGGAAATGAGCTATGAACAATTAGTTATGAGATTATTAAGTATCTCAACAAGCGTGCCATTAAAGAATATATTAAGAGGTAATTTAGTAGGTAATGAATCTACAAGATTATTTGGTGGTAGATTAGCACTAGATTCTAAGCATTTATACATCGATGAAACATTAACAAATAGTTTAGAAGACATTAAATTACAATGCAGAAAATTAAAACGTGAAAACAATTTAGATTTCATTGTTATTGATTATTTACAATTGTTATCATTATCGAATACTTCAAAGAAAACAATGTCACGTTATGAAGAAGTAACGCAAATTTCAAGACAATTAAAATTATTAGCAATGGAATTACAAGTTCCACTACTTGCGTTATCACAACTATCTCGTGCACCTGAAACAAGATCATCAAAAGAAGGTAAAAGACCAGTTTTATCTGACTTACGTGAATCAGGAAGTATAGAACAAGATGCCGATATAGTTATGTTCCTTCATTCAGAAAAGAAACCAGGAGAAAATGTATCATCATACTTAGTTGATTTTGATATAGCCAAAAATCGTCAAGGCGAAACTGGTGGAGATAAATTAGTGTTTATGGGTGAATGTACAATATTTGAAGAATATGACCCAACAGGCGCTAAAAACTAAAATTAAAGATAAAGAATAAAATTAAATAAATGGAGTTATAATTATTTATGTTAGATCGATTAAAATTAATAGAAAGTCGATACTTAGAAATAAACGATAAATTGTTAGAGCCTGAGATTGTTAAGGATGTTAAGAAATTAACATCCTTAATGAAAGAAAGAAGCTCTTTAGAAAAAATAGTTGAAGTTTATAAAGAGTATCAAAGTTTGTTAGACCAAGTTCAAGATTTAAAGATATTAAAGAATGATGAAAATGAAGAAATTCGTGAACTTGCAGAAATGGAATTAGCAGCTGCCCAAGAAAGAATTCCTCAATTAGAAGAAGAAATTAAAATCTTATTAATACCTAAGGATCCAAATGATGAAAAGAATATTATTTGTGAAATAAGAGGAGCTGCTGGTGGAGACGAAGCTAATATTTTTGCGGGGGACTTATTTAGAATGTACACTAAATATGCTGAAAGCAAAAAATGGAAAATCGAAATTACTAATGCTATTGAAGCTGAACTTGGAGGCTTTTCTCAAATAGAATTCATGATTAAAGGAGATAGTGTATACTCATTTATGAAATATGAATCTGGTGCTCATCGTGTTCAAAGAGTACCTGAGACAGAAAGTCAAGGAAGAATACAAACATCAACTGCAACAGTTCTAGTTATGCCAGAAGCTGATGAAGTTGATGTAGAACTAAATATGGATGATGTGAGAATAGATATATTCTGTTCATCTGGCCCTGGTGGACAAAGTGTTAATACAACAAAATCTGCAATTCGTGTTACTCATATCCCTACTGGAATTGTTGTAAGTTGCCAAGATGGAAAGAGCCAACATGAAAATAAAGCTAATGCTTTGAAAGTTCTACAAGCTCGTTTATTTGACTTGAAGATGCAAGAAAAAGCTGAAAAAGAGGGAGCAGAAAGATTATCAAAGATTGGACGTGGAGCACGTTCTGAAAAAATTAGAACATACAATTACCCTCAAAGCAGAGTAACTGATCATCGTATTGGTTTCACTATTCAACAACTTGATAAAGTTATGGAAGGACATTTAGATCCAATAATTGATGCTCTAATCAGTGAAGACCAAAAGAGAAAATTATCAACAGAAGACTAAAATGAATTTAAGAAGCTATTTAAAGATAAAAGAAACAGAAGCAATAGATAAAGGCTTGGAAAAAGAAGCAATTAGTATAATATTAATTGAAAAAATCTTTAAAACTAAAGCTAATATGCTTGATGCTTATAATCTTGATATAGATAATTTTGATAAAAATTATATAGATAGTTTATTAGATTTATATCTTGTGGAAAATAAACCTGTTCAATATATAACAGGCGTAGCTTACTTTTATGGGAATACTTTTAATGTTAATCTAAATGTATTAATACCTAGACCAGAAACAGAATTGTTATGTGAGATAGCAATTTCAAAAATAGAATCTTTTGTAAGCAAAACAAATAAACTAAAGATTTTAGATATAGGGACTGGTAGTGGAGCAATTATCATATCTATTGCTAAAGAACTAATTAAATCAAAGTTTAATAATTTTGAGTTTGTGGCGGTGGATATATCAAAAAAAGCATTGGAAGTAGCAAAAGGGAATGCCATAAATAACGGATTAAATATAGACAAAGAATCTTCTTATAATATTAAGTTTATAGAAAGTGATTTATTTAAATCTTTAGATGAATACACAAATGGTAATGAATTTGATATTATAATTAGTAATCCTCCATATATTGAAGATAATGCTAAACTAGATAAAATAGTTTATGATAATGAACCCCACTTAGCATTATTTGGTGGAATAGATGGACTTGATTACTATAAAAGAATAATAAAAGATTCTTCAAAATATTTAAATAAAGAAGGAATAATTATTTTCGAGATTGGGTATAATCAAGGGGATGCATTAAAGAAAATAGCATATGATAAATATGCCAATGCTAAAGTTGATGTAATAAAAGATTATGCCGGTTTAGATAGAATAGTAGTTATAAAGATAGGTGAAAATAATGATTAAAATGTTTTTGACATTTCTTATAAGTTTAGTGCCTCTAACGATGACACCTTTAGAAACTAAGTATGAAGCATTTATGAATAGTGTTGATCAAGGATACATTGAATATGAAGTAGATACAATTGAAAATTCAATGTACCATTTGGCAGTAGTTAAAGGAAACAATAAAGGGAAACCATGTTATGCAATAAACTTTACATCTGTAAATGCAGGAGAATATTTCTGTGTTTTAAAGGCAGATAATACAAAATATTTATTACCAACGGATAACAGGAAAGACTCAATGGCATTAGCTATTGAATCAGAGGTGGCGATGGTAATAGAGATTTATAATAAAGAAGGAAGACTACAAGCTGTAGAAAAAGATTTACCAATTTTTACAATTAAAGATATAAATGAAAATAAGAAAATTTCTGGTGATGGTAATGGTGTTGCTTTGTCAAAACTGAAATTGTATGCACCAAAAGTTCCATTTTATAGAGTTTATTTGATAGTAATCCTTTCAATAATTGGTGCAACAGGAATACTAATATTAATAATGTTTATTTTCAAAAAAGGAATGTTTAACGCTAATATTCGTAAAAATGGAGTGATTAATATGAGAGACGTTTTAAATGAACAAACATTTGATCATCCAAATGAAGATTATTTTAAAGATATGAATGTAAGCGATGTAAATCAAAATAACAATTTCCAAGAAAATATAATTAATAATAATCAAGATAATGCTATAAAGATAACTAACGTAAAAGAGTATTTAGAAAAACAAGGGTTTAATACTAATTATAGTATTTTAACTGAAGAAGAAAAAAACAAAGTAATGATAGAATTAATAAAATTAAAAAATAATAATCAAATAACAATAAATGATTATTATGATGAAACAGTTTTACTATGGAAAAAACAAGATTAATTAGTACATACGAATTACAACAATTAAATAAAGAAGATTTAAAAGGAAAAATAATTGTGTTTCCAACTGATACAGTATATGGTGTTGGGTGTTTGTATGGTGATTCTATAGGCGTAGAGAAAATTTATCAAATGAAAAAAAGAGACTATGGTAAACCATTACCAGTTCTTTGTGATTCAATTGAAACAGTTTTGAAAATAGCGATGATTAAAGATGATCATATGAAATATACAAAGCATTGGCCAGGTGCATTAACTATGATTCTTCATAGCTACAATAAAGATATCTTTAATGGAACTATTGCTTGTAGAATACCTAATTCAGAAATTGCATTAAGCGTTTTGAAAAAGTTTGGTCCACTATTTACAACATCAGTTAATTATAGTGGTGAGAAAGAACTAAATAGTGTAGATGAAATACTTAATACTTTTGGAAACAAAATAGATTTTATTGTTACCGACACTCCAGTTTTAACTAAAACCCCCTCAACAATTATTAATTGTTTAGGTGATGAGATGATAATTGTTAGGCAAGGAGATATAATATTCAATATATAATATTACATGTATAAAATTATAATTATAATAAATGGGCTTTGTAGGCCCATTTTTAATATAATATATAAAATTGATTTAGTTTTTGGTATAATATATGTGAAAAATGTAATAATTTGGAGATAACTATGAATAATGCAATAAAATATTTAATTGAAGAATTAGTTAGAATATATAAAGTAGATGTAAGTATATTTGATTATGATTATATGTGTAGTATTTCATCATATACTAAACTCGAAAATCATCTTGTAGGGGTGATTGAAAATTTTAATATACTATATGTCATAACTAAAATAGACAATGTAAAATATAAAATAGAATTATTGAAATTCTTGGATAATATTGATTGTGCTGATGCTTCATATGCATTAGGATACTATTATGATTCTGGAAGAGGAGTCCCCAAAGATTATAAAGAAGCAATCAAATGGTATATGAAAGCTGCAAACCAAGGATATATAGAAGCACAATATAATTTAGGATTATTGTATATGAAAGGTAAAGGAGTACCTCAAGACTATAAAGAAGCATTTAAATGGTATATGAAAGCTGCAAATCAAGGGCATGAACTAGCACAATACAATTTAGCTTTGATGTATAAAAAAGGAGAAGGAGTATCCCCAAATTATCAAGAAGCGATTAAATGGTTTACAGAAGCCGCAAACCAAGGATATGTTAAAGCTCAATATAATTTAGCATTAATATATTATGAAGGTAAAGTAGTACCTCAAAACTATCAAGAAGCTATAAAATGGTATACAGAAGCCGCGAATAAAGGAGATACTTCTGCTCAATATAATTTAGCATTAATATATTATGAAGGTAAAGGAGTATCTCGAAACTATGAAGAAGCAATTAAATGGTATACAGAAGCTGCGAATAAAGGAGATACTTCTGCTCAATACAATTTAGCTTTGATGTATAAAAAAGGAGAAGGAGTATCCCCAAATTATCAAGAAGCAATTAAATGGTTTATGAAAGCTGCAGAACAGAAACATGCATTATCACAATTTCAAATAGGATATTTATATGATAAAGGTTATGGTGTAGAGTCAAATAAACTAGAAGCAATTAAATGGTACACTGAAGCCGCAATTCAAGAATGTGTCGAGGCAAAATTTAATTTAGGCGTATTGTATAACGAAGAAGGAGATTTACAAAATTATCAAGAAGCAATCAAATGGTATACTGAAGCCGCAAACCAAGGGTATATTAAAGCTCAATATAATTTAGCTTTAATGTATGAAAATGGAAAAGGAGTATCCCAAAATTATCAAGAAGCAATCAAATGGTATACAATGGCCGCAAAAGGAAATCATGAGAGCGCTCAAATCAATTTAGGAATAATTTATTTTGAGGGAAGAGGAGTCCCCAAAGATTATAAAGAAGCAATCAAATGGTATATGAAAGCTGCAAATCAAGGATGTGTTGATGCCCAATATGATTTAGGCGTATTATATCATCGGGTAGAAAAACCCTATCAAGATTATAAAGAAGCAATCAAATGGTATACAATGGCTGCAAATGCAAACCATATGGGAGCTCAAAATAATTTGGGAGCAATTTACCTAGATGGAGAAGGAGTATCCCCAAATTATCAAGAAGCGATTAAATGGTTTACAGAAGCTGCAAGACAAGGATACGCAAAATCTCAATATAATTTAGGTATGATTTATGAAGAAGGAATGGGAACAGCAATAGACCTTGAGAAAGCCTTGAAATATTATGAGTTGGCACTTGATAATGGTTTTGAAAAAGCAAGAGAATTCTATGAAAATTTATTGAATAGAATAGAAATACAGAACCAAAGGAAAAAACTTAATTTTGGCGAAAGAAAAGATGTTTTTGTTAGTTGGAATCATTTAGATCAAAATATAAAAAATAATCTATGTAAGGAATTAGAAAGCAGAAACTTATTTACAGTTTGGGAAAGTGATACAAATGGTATTGGAGAAATTGATGATGTAATTAAGGAATCTATATTACAATCTAGGAGTTATTTGATTATTTTGACTGGTAATTCTATATATAGTAAGTGGGTTGAAAAAGAACTTAATATAATTTTTGAAAAAGTAGATAATAGTAAAGAATATGAATATACTATAAGACCAATAGTATTTAGTGTAAAAGTTATTGATGGTAAAGAAGAATATTTTGATGTTATAAAAGCAATCAATGATTTTGATAAAAATAGTCCTTTTAAGAAATTATTAGATTATTGTTTCCATTTTGATAATGGCGATTTAGATTATGATAAACTAGCTAATTTATTAAAAGAAGGAATATCAAATAGTTTAAAAATTGAATATAGAGATAAAGTTTTAAACGATACTCAAAGATATAATGTCGCAATTAATAATGTAATTAAAGATGATAGTACAAAATCTGGTATTATTGCCTCTACATTTAAATATGAAGAAGGATATTTAAATAGACCACTATATGATAATGATGGCAACAGGATAACATCTGATGAAATATTTACTAATAATAGGAATGTTTTAATATATGGCGAAGGTGGAACAGGAAAGTCTTTATATTTGAAAAACTATCTACGAACAAAATTTAATGGAGATAGATACTTGTTTTACCTACCTTGTAAAGAGATGAATAATCATTTAGATAAAGATATATCTGACATAATCAGAGAAGTATGTTTTGATAAATATTTTTCTATTGATGAAAGGAAATTATTAACACCAAATGCTTTTGAACAAATATTTCATCCTAATAATAAAATAATATTATTAATTGATGCGTTAGATGAGGTGTCATTGGAACTACGAAAAAAATTAATCGATAAATTAAATTCATTGCATTTAAGATATAAAAATATCTTTACGCTTTTCACAACAAGAAATAAAAGTGATGCACAAATAATAAGCAGTAAGTTTAATCAAGTAATTGGTGTTTACGAATTAAAAAATTTAACCGGAGAAGACATTGAGAAAATATTCGATATCTTTAATAGTAAAGCTAATTTTAAAGAAGATGATAGCAAATTATTAAAAAAGAAGATTTCTAAAAAGGAATTCTTTATAAATTTAGAGAATATATCTGATGAAATAAAAAATAATACATTATTATTATCTAATTTAATATTAATATATTTTGCCACAAAGAAAATAATGAAAACTACACATGATGTTATTAGAGAATCTATAAATATTGTATTTAAAGAAATCGATAACGAAAAAGAAGTATTTTTTAAATATAAAGAATATATTGAGGGGAATAAGTTAAACGAATTATTAGGTTATTTTTCATTGCAAAGAGCTAATAATAATCAAAGTTCATCTAATGAGATAATTCAAAAATGCTTAGAAGAAAAGTATAAAGATGATGAAAATATTTTAGAAAAAGACTTTGAAAAGATAGCTAATGAGATATATAAATATTTGAGGAGACGTTCGATAATCACAAATAATCGAATAATGCACGATATATTTGCTAATTATTTTGTGGCGGTATATTTGTATAATAAAATATATAAAAATAAAACTAATTATTATGGATTTCCATATATCGATTATAAAGTTGAAAATGAATTTAATACATTTTGTAAACTTTATTTTACTAATGAAGATGAACCTTGGCCTAATATTTCTACGGATTTGGTATATAAATTAGATTACGAGATATATAGAATAAATGATAGAGCAGAAATGAACGAAGAACACTTCTCTTATGATGTTTTCCATAAAACATTAACTAAAATACAAGACGATGGTTTTAGTAAAGCAGCTATCAAAATAATAGAAGAAGTAATTAAAAAAGATGCATTTCATTTTAATGAGTTTATAAAGAAATATTTTTATAAATAATTTATATAAACATTTGTAATAAAATATTATATTGTTAATATAATTTAATATGTAACAAGTATCTAGCTTATATATTTTGGAAAATATATTACAAATAACAATCTTTCTGTTGACATAAAGGGGAAATTGTAGTATTATTTTAATAAATCATATGCCGATAAAGAGACTATAGAAGGATTATTTATACTTAGAGAGTAAGTGGCTGGTGGAAACTTATTATAAACCCTTTGAATCTACCTCTTTGGTGAATGTAATGAATTCCGGGTGATTTCGTTATCAATCATGAGTGAGAATACCTAATTAGGGTGGTACCGCGGATTATTTCGTCCCTTGTTGCTGTGGCAGCTTGGGGCTTTTTGTTTATGAGGAGGTTTATTATGAAACGCGTATTTAACTTTTCAGCAGGTCCTGCTATTTTACCAGAAAGTGTTTTAAAAGAAGCACAAGAAGAATTATTAAACTATAATAATACTGGAATGTCAGTGATGGAAATTAGTCATAGAACTAAACCATTCGAAGAAATCCTTAATAATGCTATTAGTGATTTACGCTCGATAATGAATATTCCTGATAATTATAAAGTAATATTTGTGCAAGGTGGAGCATCATTACAATTTGCATGTGTTCCTTTAAATTTAATGAAAAATAAAAAAGCAGATTATATTGTTACTGGTCAATTTGCAGAAAAAGCTTATAAAGAAGCTAAAATGTATGGAGATATAAAAATATTGGCATCATCTAAGGAGGATAATTTTACATATATTCCTGATTGTAAAGATTTAGATGTAAGAGATGATGCAGATTATGTATATATTTGTGAGAATAATACTATCTACGGAACTAAGTTTCATGAGTTACCAAATACAAAAGGTAAACCATTAGTTTCTGACCAATCATCATGCTTTTTGTCTGAACCTATTGATGTTAGTAAATATGGTGTTATTTATGCTGGTGTTCAAAAAAATGTTGGTCCAGCAGGTTTAGTGGTTATGATTATTAGAGAAGATTTAATATATGATAATTTTGAGTTTGTTTTACCAACAATGTTAAAATGGAAAACACAAGTAGATAATAATAGTTTATATAATACACCAAATTGCTATTCTATTTATATATGTGGTAAAGTATTTAAATGGATTAAAGATAATGGTGGATTAGAAGCTATGAAAAAGCGAAATGAAGAAAAAGCTCAAATTTTATATGATTATTTAGATACTACGGATTTTTATATTGCTCATGCTAAAAAAGATTCTCGTTCAATGATGAATGTTACATTTAAGACTAATTCTCCAGAATTAGATGCTTTGTTTGTTGAGGAAGCTAAAAAATATAATATTGTTAGCATAAAAGGCCATAGATCAGTAGGTGGTATGAGAGCAAGTATATATAATGCTATGCCAAAAGAAGGTGTGGAAACTTTAGTTAAGTTCATGAAGGAGTTCGAACAAAAATATAAATAATACATAATATAAAATATAACTACTTATGTAGAAGGAGATTAGATAGAATGAAAGTATTTTGTTTAAATAATATATCAAAAGTAGCTTTGGATACTTTGGATAAAGATAATATAGTTAATGATATTAATATATCAAATGCAATTTTAGTTAGATCAGCTAAAATGCATGATATGGATTTGCCAAAAGATGTATTAGCCGTTGCTAGAGCAGGTGCTGGTGTTAATAATATACCATTAGATAAATACGCTGATAATGGAGTAGTTGTATTTAATACCCCAGGAGCAAATGCAAATGCGGTTAAAGAGCTAGTATTATGTGGAATGTTTTTAGCTTGTAGAGATATTATTGGTGGAATTAAATATATAGAATATAATTCTGATGATGAAAATATAGGTGCTACTGCAGAGAAAATCAAATCAAACTATGCAGGATTTGAATTAAAAGGGAAACAAATTGCGGTGATCGGTTTAGGTGTAATTGGTGTAATGGTAGCTAATGCATGTGTTAGTTTAGGAATGAAAGTAATAGGTTATGATCCGTATCTATCAATTCAAAATGCAATGAGTTTATCTAAAGAAGTAAAATATGTTGAAAGTTTAGAAGAAGCAGTTAGCAAAGCTGATTTTGTTACCATTCATGTTCCACTAAATCCACAAACTAAACATATGTTTAATAAAAACTTATTTGATAAGTTTAATGATAATACTATCCTTTTAAATTTTGCTAGAGATGCATTAGTAAAAGATGATGATTTATTAGAAGCAATTAAAGAAAACAAAGTATCAAAATACATTACGGACTTTGCAAATCCTGAGGTAGTCAAGATGCCTAAAACAATTTGCCTTCCACATTTAGGTGCCTCAACAATGGAAGCAGAGGATAACTGTGCAATAATGGCGATAGAACAATTAGAAAATTACATTAAAAATGGAAATATTAAAAATAGTGTAAATTATCCTGATTGCCATGCTGGTGTTAAATGTGGTAAATATCGTATATGTATAAATCATAAAAATATAACAGGAATGATAGCTAAATTCTCAACTGTGATTTCAGATGATAACGGAAATATCGAAAACTTAGTAAATAAATCAAAAGGAAATTACGCATATTCAGTTATTGATATTAATGGTGATGTCGTATTAGAAGACACTATTAAGGATATTAATGCAATTGATGGAGTATTGAAGGTAAGAGTGATTATATGAAATTAGGGATGCCTATTTTATTTGAGTATGATACAATTGAAGAAAATCTTGTTTTAGCTAAAAAGTTAAATTTAGATTTTTTAGAACTTAATTTAAATTTCGGTTATTGTAGAAGAGAGATGGAAGAAGGTAAATTATTTGACCTATTAGAAAAATATAATATACTAGCTACATTACATTTTTATGATGAAGCAGATTTTGGTTCGTATGATGAGGTGGTTGAAGGTTATATTAAACTATTTGAAAAATACATAACATTAGGGCATAAATATATAAAACTTGTAAATGTTCATAATAATCCTGGCCCTGTTGTAACTATTAGTGGAGTTAAGAATTATATTTATGATAAAGAATATAACGAGTATATTATTAAATTAATTAGAAATCTTAATAGAATAAAAAGAATTTGTGATAAATATAATATAGAATTAGTAATTGAAAACACAAACATTCCAACTTATATGCGAAAAACGTATCATGATTTGAACGAAAATGGTTTTTTCTTTAATTATGACATAGGTCATGATGATAATAATGGATATGTATTATTAGACATTATTAAAGATGAACCTTTAAAGTTTAAAGAATTTCATTTCCATGATGGTAATCATAAACAGGATCATTTATCATTAGGAGAAGGAAAAATGGATTTAAAGAAGTTTAAAGATTTAGCTTTAAAATTTGATCCATATATTTTACTAGAGGTAAAACAAAAGAGCGATTTGGAAAAATCAGTTAGTTATTTTAAAAAATTATAAAATTAAAAGAAGTTATAAAATAAATGTATAAGTTACCAATTATTGGCAAAACTATAATTGGTGATTAAATGAACAAACAGAAAAGTATAGTATTTGCTTTAATAATAATATTTGCTTTGGTAATTGTAACTAACATATCAAATACTAACATATCTGAAAATGTTAGAATTAGAGTTGTAGCTAATAGCAACTCAACAACAGATCAAAAAATAAAATATGAATGTGTAAATATTATTAAGAATATAATAAACGCTAATGATGATATTAATCAAATAACTAATAAGCTTGGAACAATAGAAAATAAATTATCTTATATATCTAAAAAATATGATACGAAAATAGAAGTAGGTCTTGGCAAAATGGATTTCCCTCCTAAATCACTTAATGGTCAGTTGATTCCAGGAGGAAAATATCAAACATTATATGTTTTGATAGGTGAAGCCAAAGGGAAGAACTATTGGACACTCTTATATCCAGAATACTTTGATATTTCGTTTGAAGATATACATTCAGGTGACGTAGAGTTTAAGTTTTACTTTAAAGAATTATTTAACAAATAAAAAAATCAGTTTTAAGGCTGATTTTTTATTTTGTATATATAATAATATATTATAACTCAAGTTCGTATGTTTTGTGAGTTTTATAATTAATGATAAAATAAGTAACTTTATTATGGTTGGCTATGTATTTATCTAAATAAGCATAATTGTACAATTCATTAATATCTATATTTTCTTTTTCAGAAAGGATTTTATAAACAATTAATCTTTCTTCTCTAGTGATTGTTGAATTCCAAAAGATTTTTGGTTTAATTTTCGTTCTTGTTAGGTAATCCTTTTTGATAATGTAGAATAATTTTTCTTTATCAGTCACTAATTTAGCAATTGATTTATATAAAAGATTTGTAAGATCTGGGAATTGATAATGTGATAATGAATATTCTTTAGTCATATCTTTAATGAAATTATAGAATGTATCAAAAGGGTTTAATTCTAATTCTCTAAATAAATAATTCATTAGATTTTTAAATTCTCCTTTGTTGTAGAAATGATCTACACCTTCTTCAACATACTTAATAATCTTTAACTCATCGGAAGATATGTCTTTATTAGATATTACCTCAAAAGGAGAAGTATCACTAAATATATAATTATATTTTTCTTTTGTTAGACTAATATGCGTTCCCTTTAATTCTTTTAAAAATCCAAGTTGTAGTTCTTCTGTGAATAACATAAATGTATCATTGAATGATTTGCGAAAACTTTCAAATGTTTCTAAGGGTAATCCCGCAATTAAATCAGTATGGATAACAACATTGTCTTTAATTTTAAGAATGTTCTCTCGTAGTTTATCGAAATCTTGTATTCTTCTTATTTCTTTTGTAACAGTTGGGTTTGTAGTTTGGATTCCTATTTCAAATCTAATCATCTTAGGTCTTAAAGAATTAATAATTTCAACAATCTCGTCATCTATATTATCCCCAACAACTTCAAATTGAAAAGTAGAAATGCCATTGTCATGTTCTTTTATAAAAGATAAAATTTCTTTTGTATATACTTTATTAACATTAAAACTTCGGTCAAGGAATTTAATTATTCTAGCATTATTGTTAAGTAAATAAAGAATATTATTCTTTACTTCCTCAAGCGGAAAAAATCTTACAGGTTTTTCAGTTGAAGCTAGGCAATAACTGCAGTTAAAATAGCAACCTCGACTACTTTCTATATAACAAATCCTATTTTTAAAGTCTTTTATTAAAGATAAATCATGTTTAACATTATTTAAATTGGGAAGCTTATTAAAAGTATATTTAATATCACCAAAATTATTTAAATAATATAGGTTGCTTACAGATTCAATTGTTCTTTTCCCCATAATATATTCTATCAATTCATTAAAAGCTTCTTCGCCTTCACCTTTAATAATGTATTTCACATTTAGATATTCATAAAGTAGTGAGGTGTTAAAGCTAGCCTCTGGCCCTCCTAAGAATGTATCTTTATTAATTTTAGGTAGAATCTGTTTGATTATTTCAATATTCCATATGTATACTGATAATCCAATAATATCAGAATCACTAGAATTGATTTCATTTATGATGTGGTTAATATCATCTTTAATAGAAAACTCTTTATATTTTGTTTCATAAAGAGCATTTGTATAAAGTTGAAATATTCCCATTGAAGGATGAATATATTTTGAGTTTATTCCTATTAATAAAGTTTTAACTTGAGATTGCATAATTATTCTCCTATAGTATATTTAATTATATCATAACTGGATATGCAAAACAATAAAAGTATGTATTATTTATATATAGAGAAGATAACAAAATCTTGAAAAAAAGGGAAAGAAATGATATTATAGACAATAGAAGAAGGTGTAAATTATGGAAAAGGAATATAAAGTACCAAAAAGAAAACAACCAATATTTAAAATAGTAAAAGGTTTTTTTAGTTTGTTTTTTAAGTGTGATGTAGTGTATGAAGAAGAAAATGTTCCTGAAAAGGCTATTGTACTTGCAAATCATTCAGCAAAAAGCGGGCCAATGTCTATAGAAATTAATTACCCTAATTTTAATGTTAAATGGGGAGCTCACCAAATGCTTGGGAATTATAAATCAAGATTTAAGTATTTAAGGGATGTTCTATATATGCAAAAAATTGGAAAGAAAAAGTTTCCTGCCACGATAGAAGCTTTTTTTGAAGCCATATTTTCAAAAATGCTTTATAAAGGAATGAAATTCTTACCAACGTATCAAGATGCAAAATTATCTAAAACAATAAAGAATAGTGCCAAAGTATTGGATGCTAATATGTCGATAATGATTTTCCCTGAAAACTCAAATACAGGATATCATGATGAACTAATTGAGGTGTTTGGCGGATTCATCCTTTTATCTGATTACTATTATAAAAAGACAGGAGTTGACTTACCAGTTATCCCAGTTTATTATCATAAAAAATCAAAGAAAATTTTTGTTGGGAAATGTAGTTATATTCAAAAACTAAAGCAAGAAGGTATGTCAAGAGATGAAATTTGTGAATATTACAAAAATGAAATAAATAGCTTATATTATAAGTATATACTAAATAAATAATATAACAAATATAGGAGAATAATTATGAATACACCTAATACAACATCAGTAAAACAAACAGATATCTTTATAAGCTGGAATAGTAAAGACAGAGAATTAAAGAATATAATATACAATAACCTAAAAGATAACTATGTTGTGTGGGAATCTGATACAGAAACAGTTGGTAATATAACTGATAACTGTTTAACTAATATTAGATTAAGTAAAATATTTATAGTTATTCTAACAGAAAACTCTATTAAAAGTAATTGGGTTAAAGATGAATGTTTATATGCATTAGAAAACTATAATAATTATCAAAATAGAATAATAGTAATATCTAAATCACAAGATATATTTAATAAATTTTCAGATATATTAATAAATACAAATAAAACAAATAAAAGATTAAATGACTT
>JAZNJG010000145.1:0-20756 GCA_045577945.1 Bacilli bacterium
ATTAGTTAGTATTACTTGTCTAATTATTGTTTTAATATTTTGGTCATTTAAATATTCTAAGAATTTTAAAACATCTAAATAATTTGCTAGTGTTATTTCTTTATAGTCTTTTTCGTTTGTGAACTTAATATCTAGTAAAACAATATCTGTATATTTTAATAACTCTTTTACTTCATCATCTAAAATTGTTCCTGAAGTATCTAAACAAGTATTTATACCATTTTTTTTACATAACTTAAATAATTCCTTTATAAATTTACTTTGAAGTAATGGTTCTCCACCGCTTACAGTTACACCACCTTTTTCACCAAAGTACTCTTTATAATTTATTATTTTATTTAATACTTCCTCGGGAGTATATTCTTTTCCCAAATGTTTATCCCAAGTTTCTGGATTGTGGCAATACTTACATCTCATGTTACAGCCCTGCATAAAGATAACGTATCTTATTCCAGGGCCATCAACAGCACCTAAACTTTGGAATGAATTTATTCTTCCAATCATAGAGTTTCATGGAATGTACGGCTAATTACCTCTCTTTGTTGTTCACGAGATAGTTTATTAAAATTAACCGCATAACCTGATACTCTAATAGTAAGATTAGGGTATTCTTCAGGATTTTCATATGCTTTTATTAATGTTTCTCTATTCAAAACATTTACATTAATGTGGTGAGCATTTTTTAGAAAATAGCCATCTAAAATAGAAACTAAGTTATCAACTCTTTCTTCCTTAGTTTTTCCTAATGATTCAGGAGTTATTGAGAATGTATTAGAAATACCATCTCTACAATCATCATAAGAAAGTTTAGCAATTGAATTTAGTGATGCTAATGCACCATTTTCTTCTCTATTGTGCATTGGATTAGCCCCAGGTGCAAATGGTTCACCAGCTCTTCTTCCATCAGGTGTTGCACCTGTATTTTTACCATACATTACATTTGAGGTAATTGTTAAAACTGAAAGTGTGTGTGTTGCATTTCGATATGCCTTAGTTTTTCTTAATTCAGTAATGAATAAGTGTGTCATTTCTTTTGCAATTAAATCAACTCTATCATCATCATTTCCAAATTTAGGAAATTCTCCACTAGTTTTAAATAAAACAATATATCCGTTTTCATCTTTAACCGGTGTTACATCTGCGTATTTGATAGCACTTAATGAGTCAGCTACAACAGACAACCCCGCAATTCCAAAGGCCATTAATCTTTCAACATTTGTATCATGTAATGCCATTTGTATTTTCTCATAAGCATATTTATCATGCATACAGTGAATAACATTCATTGTATTAACATATAAATGAGCAAGCCAAGAGATATATACTTTATATCTTTCCATTACAGTTTCATAATCAAGTTTATCTAAAGATAATACTGGCATTTGTGGTCCAATATTGATTCCGGTAGTTGTATCATATCCTCCATTAATAGCTATTAATAATAGTTTAGCTAAGTTACATCTAGCCCCAAAGAACTGCATTTGCTTACCTATTGTCATTGCAGACACACAACAAGCAATACCATAATCATCACCATGTAATGGTCTCATTAAATCATCATTTTCATATTGAATAGAATCTGTATCAACTGATACTTGTGAACAATATTTCTTAAATTCCATTGGCAATTTTTTAGACCATAATATTGTTAAATTAGGTTCTGGTGATGATCCTAAAGTATATAAGGTATTTAAAATTCTAAAACTACTTTTTGTTACTAACGATCTTCCATCCTCACCCATTCCACCAACAGACTCTGTTATCCACATTGGGTCTCCCCCAAATAATTCATTATATTCAGGTGTTCTTAAATGTCTAGCTAAACGTAATTTAATAACAAAATCATCTATTAATTCTTGTGCACCTTTTTCATCTAAAATGCCTTTTTCAAAATCTCTTTCGATATAGATATCAAAGAATGTTGAAACTCTACCAAGTGACATTGCGGCACCATTTTGCTCTTTAATCGCTGCCAAGTAACCGAAGTAAGTCCATTGAATAGCTTCTTTAGCATTACCTGCTGGCTTACTAATATCTATTCCATAAAGAAGAGCCATTTCCTTTAAACTCTTTAAGAAGTTAATTTGTTTAGACATTTCTTCACAAAGAATAATTATATCATTTGTTAAATCACCATTATATAATTTATTTCTTTCACTAATTTTATCTTGAATTAAAGTATCAACGCCATATAAAGCAACACGTCTATAATCACCAATTATTCTACCACGGCCATAAGCATCAGGTAATCCAGTAATAACATGACATCTACGAGCAAGTCTCATTTCTTCACTATAGATACGGAATACGCCATCATTATGAGTAGTCTTATATGCAAACTCTTCTTCTATTTTGTCACTTAAAGTATATCCATATGCTTGACATGCTTGTCTAGCCATTCTAATACCACCAAAAGGATTTACTCCTCTTTTTAAAGGACTATCTGTTTGAAGCCCCACAATTAGTTCATTTTCTTTATCAACATACCCAGGTTTATAGCTAGTAAGTGATGATACAGTTTTAGTGTCTATATCAAGAACTCCACCTTTTTTCCTTTCACTAGCAAACAGATCTTGAACCTTTATCATTAAATCCTTAGTTCTTTCCGTAGCTTTTTCTAAAAATGAACTATCACCTTTATATTCTTTATAGTTAGTTTGAATAAAATCACGAACATTTATTTCTTTAGTCCATGCCCCTTGTATAAATCCATTCCAATTATTATGTTCCATGTTATTCTCCTTTACATGAATATTTATCGATAAAAAAAGCAAATCAGATATGTAATAACTGACTTGCCCAGACGGTCGACTGTTAATCAATGTAATCCCTCGCGTTACTTCGCATTATCCGTCAGTTTTACATTAATTATATTTTATGATTATTTAATAATAACCTAAATATATTATAATTATACACTATTTTCAAAAATATTTCAAGATAATATATCTATAATATTTAAATCAATTATAGTAATATCTTTTAACTCTTAATGAGATATTACATACTATGTCATAGTTTATTGTACCACACATTTCCGCTAATTCATCAATAGTAATCTCTTCATCTCCATCTTTGCCTATTAGTGTAGCCATCATACCACACCTAATGTCTTCAATATCAGTAACATCAACCATAAATTGATCCATACATATTCTACCTACGACTTTTGCTCTTTTTCCTTTTATTAATACATAACCTTTATTAGATAGTAATCTATTATATCCATCTGCATAACCAGTTGATATAGTAGCTACTTTCATCGTTGAACTCGACTTAAATGTATTACCATAACCTATTGGTGTCCCACCTTCTATAGTTCTTACAGAGGAAATTACACTTTTCCATTCAATTAATTGTTTTAATTCAATATAATCTTTTACTTCCATACTAGGAGCTAATCCATACATTATTACTCCAGGCCTTACTAAATTACCATTTGGTTTAAATTTCTTTATTATTGATGCACTATTTTTATAATGGAAATATGGAATTAAATCTTTATATTTTTCATATACAGTTTCAAATCTTTCAATTTGTTTTTGACTATATTCACATAATTCAGGAACCAATGAATCCGCTGAACTAACATGAGTAAATACTCCATTTACATCATAATGATCAAGGGCAAACTTTATATCTTCATCTAGCTCATTATTCATTTGCAAACCAATTCTACTCATACCAGTATCAATTGCTAAATGAACTTTAATTTTATCTTGACAATGTTTATACATCTCTTTTAAATATATTTTAGATGTAATTGTTTGTATCAAATCATATTTTACAACTTCTTTTATATTTCTAAAAGCAGTAAAGCCTAATATCAATATTGAGGTTTCTTTATTAAGAACTTTACGAAGTCTAATCCCCTCTTCTAAAGTAGCTACACAGAAAAAATCAATTCCCATTTTTTCAAGTTCCAAAGATATTTTTTTATCACCATGACCATATGCATTAGCTTTAACAACACAAGACATCTTTTCGTTAGGATATAATTTTTCCTTTATTTTAGAAATATTATATTTTAAATTATTCAAATTAATGTTCAAGTATGATCTTTCAATTTTCATTATTATGATCCTTTCATAGTATTATTTTAATCTTTATAAGTGTTCTATCATCAAGTTTAATATCATACTTATTTGCATGCTCATTAATTAGTCTATGCATATTAAGATTTTCTTCAAAACTCATATTTTTTTTAAATCTATTTACAAATTCATCATATTCTTTATTTCTCGATTTATTTATTTCACCTTCAAAGTTTAAACTATTAATAAATATATTGCTTGCTGATTCACTAGCAAAATCAGATGAATCTACATTTAATAAATAGTTAGTTAATCCATCAGATGAAAGTATGATTACATCATCTTCTTCTAAAGCTATATGTCCAACTTTAAAATACTCAAAAGCTTCATCATCACCATTTGCAACACAATATCCATATTTTTTATTATGATTAACATAATTACTCTCTAGTTTTTCTCTATTAATTTTTTCATTAAAAAATTTATGAGAACATTTTGTCTGTTTTTCACCTAAAATTATTCTAATGTTATTTCTTATAAGAAATAATGTGCAGTCACCAAAATATCCATAATATAAATTATTATTATGAACTAAGGCAACAACACCAACACAACCTGGCTTTTCAAAAAACTTTAAATTATCCTCTTTATATTTAGAAATATATTCTTGATTTATATAATAAATTCTTTCATTCGCCTTTTTAAATGAATTAACAAGTAACTTATAAATATCGTTTGAATTGCTAGAAATGCAATAATTCGATAAACATTCTCTAGCAAAGTTTTCAACAAATGCTTCACTTACTTCCCTTGCAATTGATTTATCTTTTAAATGGTATTTTTCCCTTGTAATTCCATCTACCACTATAAATAAGTTATCAATTATTTTAAAATAATCTTCATTCTCTGGTTTTTTCTGGTTGCTTTTATTCTTTTGATTTCCTTTATACGTATCATTTTCAACAATCATATTATAAGTAACTTTAGATATTGTTCCCTCTATATTGCTATTTTTTGACATAATATTCTCCAGTTAAATATATAATACTATTTTATCACAATATTAATGTAATATAAAGAATAAATTAAATATTGTAATATTTATTATTATAAAAACCTATCAATTTAGTATGATAGGTTAATGTTTACATTATATTTAAAACAAATTACTAATTATAATAGCTATTTCTTCTAATAGTTTTGCATCATCATTTGTAAAGTTACCTAGATTATTACTATCTAAATCAATAACTCCTAATACTTTGTTATCTTTTATTATTGGAGAGACTAGTTCACTATTAGTAAGAGATGAACAAGCAATGTGTCCTTTAAATTTATGAACATCATCTACTAAAATAGTTCTTTTGCTTGAGGCCGCCTCCCCACAAACTCCTTTTGTGAAGGGAATCATCGTGCAGGCAAGAGGTCCTTGGTATGGTCCTAAGTATAATATTTGTTCATCCCTAAGTGTTAAATAAAAACCTGCCCATGAAACATTTTCAAATCCTTCATATAAAACTCTTGATATGTTTGCTAGATTAGAAATTAATGGTAAATCTTTGTCAATCACTGAATTAATTATTTTTATTATTTCTTTTTTATTAATCTTTATATCCACTATTTACACCTATTATTATAATTTTTCTAAATTTATTATTCATCAGCCTTTATAAAAAAAGACGCATTTATTCCGTAAAAACAAAAATCTTTTTTATTCTCTTCTTTTGAAAATATTACTAAAGCTAATATTTTACCATCTTTTAACCAATATCTTACTTTTTCATAAATAACTTGTGATTCAATAATTTGCTCGTTATAGTTAACAACTAAAACTGTTCTTCCATTATTACCATAAAGATTAGGCTCTAGATTATTTAATTTTATTGAATCTGCAATACTTCTTTTTTTATCTATTGGAATTAAAAGATCATTTATTTTATAATCACCTTCTATTGGTACTTTCAGATTAAAATCTTCTGTACTTTGTTTCATATATTCATTTATATTTATTATTTTATAGTTAATATCCTTTAAGTAATTTATTAACTCAATAGCAAAGTCTTCATCAGTTTTTTTAAACTTTATAACTCTTGATTCAGTTATAAGTCCTCTTATCTTTTGCTCAAAAAAATTAACTATCTCATCCTTCTTTAATTTATTCATAAATTTTCTCCTTATATAACATAATTATTTTATCATAGTTTATTTATTAAATCAATTTATAATATTTTAAATTAAAAAAGTCCCCAAAGTTAGTGACTTATTCACTTTACTTTAGAGACTATTTATTTTATTTAATTATTATTTTAGATATGAACCTGGAATTGCTGAAGAAAGAGTAATTGATTCACTCTTACCATCTTTAGTGATAGTCACTTTATAAGTAACAATTGATGATTCAACAGTCATGTTAGTTCTTCCGTTTTCATCTAAATTATCTGATCCATTTATTACTTCAAAGTTAATAGTATAATCATTATACTTAGTTAGTAATTCATATTCGGCTTCAACTAATTCGATAAATTCATACCAAATTTCCATGTTGTTTTCTAACATTGGTTGAGGGCAATCTTTTGCAGTATAGAAGTGATGTCCAACAACTCTATTAATATCTAAGTTGTTATCTTTCATTAGCTTAGCTACTAATTGTGCAGTTTTTTGCCATGTATACCATAAATCAGAACCTTCATTTACACATGATTCAATTCCGATAGAATTATAGTTTCCACCAGTAGTACAAATCTTACCATCCCAAACTTGAGTGTAGCACCACCAAGTTTTGCCCATCTTATATTCGCCATCTTCAACAATGAATCTGAATCCCATATCGCTAAAGTAATTTTCAGCATCTTTTACAGAACCATCTGAAGCATTAACAACTTGGCCTTTGTCATTGTATGTATGTGCTACATTTCTACCTTTGTATTTATAAGTAGCTGGTAATTTAATATTTGTCTTTTGTCCATTAATAACATAATAACAATCATCAGAAACTGTTACTTGTATTGCTAATAAATCATGTGCTGTAACATTTTGAGGAGCTGTAACACCAGTAGATAACCATTCAAACTTACCTACACCAGTCCATGCTTTATTTGTTAGTGGATCAATTGTATCTGAATCATATCCTTCTACAGATCCACTATCACCTGCATGTGCAGCTCTTTGATCATCATCCATACAATGGAATACCCCATCATTACCAGTAGTATAATGGATTGCGGTAGTGTGTCCTGTATCTACAAAGTATGAAGCGTTAGCATCTGCATCTGCACCTTTGCTCATATTACCTGTGTAGTGAACTGTGATGAATTCAACACTTTCCATTGTTCTATCATAATTCCATTTATTATTACCTTTTTCTAAATAAGTTTCATTAATTGTTAATCCACTATTAAATAAAATTTTATTAACGCTTCCAATAATGTCTTCATAGTATTCTGGAGTTCCAGAACCAATTCCTAAATCATATTCAACAAATACATTACTTTCATGAGAAGCTAAAATGAATTTAATCATATCTGATAATTCACTTGGTAAAATTGTAACTCCAAATTCCGCATATATTGATGGGTTTTCAGCAAGTGCAACTTTAATTGTGGCTAAACCAGCACTAACACCTAGTACTACACCTTCATTATTTACAGTAGCGATTGCATCATTTGATGAACTCCAAACAAGTTTATCAGTTGCGCCAAGTCCCACATAACTTGCTAAAAGTTTAATATTTTCACCTATTGCAACATAAGACTCAGTTTCATATTGTAATTTGAATTGTCCAGGAATATAAACTTTAATAGTATATTGTTTATTTAATTTTGTATTACCTAAAACTTTAACTCTTAAAGTTGCTGTACCTTCAGCAACAGCAGTAATTAATCCATATTTATCAACTGTAAAGATATTTGGATTACTTGATTCAAATTGTAATGCTTGATTATAAGTATCTAATGGATTAAATGTCCATTCTAATTGTAATGTTTCATATCTTTGGATTCCATCTTCTGGAATGTTATTAACTTTGAATGAAGTAGGTTTAACTTCATCTTGAAATACAGCTGTTAAATGTAAATCACCTTGAATATTGAAAGGTATTTTACCTTTAAGAATAACTCCGTCTTGAGAAATCCAATATAAGAATACGCGACCAGGGCATAAAGCATTTGCTAATGTAGAGCCTTCACCTGTAACATATGTCGAAGCACCAGGTTTTTCTATAGCAAATGGTAATGCTGCTTTTCTTAAAGATTCTTGAACTTCTAGATCATTATATTTTGAAGAATATGGCCAACTTTCTCTTGTTGTCTTATTTAAGAATGCCCATACTTCATATCTCCAATATCTATTACATTCAACCCCTTGAGATTTATCTTTCAAGTAACTAGCTCCACTAGATTGAATTAAATCATTTGAACGTGTTTCAATTAAGAAATCTGATAACCATTTCCATTTTGTTCCATAGTTTGCATCAGTCAAGAAGAAATCATATAAATTTACTTTAGCATTTTCAGAAATATTATGAACTTCTGATGCAGTTACATTAACACCATACCATGCACTTAAGTCAACTAATAAATCAGCTATAATTTCATCATATGAATATTCATCTTTATCCCAAGTACCATCACCTAGGTTATAAGTTATATTATATTTTAAATTTTCTAATTTACCCATTGTTGGGACCTCATTTTCTGACTTGTAATAATTAGCAGGAACTTTTGAACCAGGGAATTTTTTAGCCTCTGGAGAACCAGTTCCCCAATAGTTATTATCTAAGTTAATTTCTAAGTTTGTAGCATTCTTTAAATATACAGAACCAGTACAATTGATTAATTTGTTATAATTCAAATCAATTTTACTGTTAGTTAGTGTAGCTGTATCTGCTCTAAATAAGAACATACAGTTTTCTAATGTGTTATATTTAACAGAAATATTTACACTTTCATTGCCAGCATTAGATTTAATAAATGTAGCAATAGCATGTGAATCAGCAGTAATACCGGTATTTTTAAATATATTATTTTCAATAACATAGTTACCAGCACCATATTCACGGAACCAAATTGTGTATTGTTGATAATTTTCAAATATATTACCAGTAATAGTTACATTACCTTTTACACCATATGATGATTTATCTAATGCTTCATCAGATGCTCTTAATACCTTAATTCCATCATTATAATTAACTAATCTTCCAATGAACTCATTATCCTTAATTGTTAAATTATTAACATTAGATAATATTGCTATCATTGGTCTATCACCATTAACTGTAGGATCATTTTCAATTCTACAATTTACAATAGTTAAGTTTGTTGCTTCAAATCCACTCTTACTAACAAAATAGAATGGAGCATTTTTATTATTGTTTGAAACATTTAATGTTAAACTTCTAAATACTACCTTTTTAATAGTTGTATTAGAAATAGACATACCTGAATTAGATACTATTCTACCAGCACCTTTAAATACTAAACCAGTAATAGTTACATCATTAGCAGCTACTACTAAATCACCAATAATTTCAGTATCTTGTAATGCGTTTTCGTTAACCAAAATAGTTTCTGTGTGGTAACCTTTAACTGTTAAACTCTTATTAATTACAGCACCATCATAAACACCTGGCATAACAACAATTGTATTTCCATTTTCTGCAGCAGCAACTGCACTCTCAATAGTTTTATATGTTAAATTTTCCCCAACATATATTCCTTCATTGCCAAACACTGCATACACATAAATATCTTCACCATCACAAGTTACACTTTCAACAAAAGTATTTGCATTAAGGAATAACTTCCAACCTAAGAATGTATAATTGTCTTTTTCTGGAGTACCTAATTCAATAGTTTCTCCAACCTTCATAGTATTAACCTCTGTATTATATGTTCCACCATCTAAAACATAGTTAACCTTATATGTTTTTTCCTCCCAGAATCCATATAATACTACATCACCAAATTTACCTTTTGGTAATATTGATATCTTTTCATCACTATAATTTTCAGTCAAATACCATCCATTGAAATCAGCTTTATCATCAACAAGAATAGGTAATTCAACTTCATCTTCAATTGTATAATTAATTGATTTTTCAGGTAATTCAATTCCATCAACTTTAAAACTAATTGTATATTCAATCACATCCCAAATTGCTTGTAAAACATAATTCTTATTTTCAATTTCAGTTACAAAATCTTCAGTTTCATCCATCCACCCAACAAATTTATAACCATCTTTGACTGGACTTAATAAAACCACTTCTTCATCAGTTTCAAATTCTTCTTTACCTTCTTCTGCTTCCCATTTACCACCATCTAAATTATAACTAATAGTAAATTGACAGTTAGTGAACTTCGCATATAAAGTTTCAATATATAGATTACTAGCATCTAAGTATTCAACTACTTCACCAGTAAATTCAGGATTTAAATACCATCCTTCAAATGTATAACCATCTTTTTCAGCATTTGGCAAAACATATTTTTCATCTTCTACTGTTCTAACTTTTGGTAAATCAACTTTTGTTGTGCCACCATTTAATTCATAGTTAATTTTATATTCTGTAGCCTTCCAAGAAGCATACAATAATAAATCGTTATCTAAATTAACAACTTTTGTGACCTTTTCACCAGTTAATTCTTTATTATTATAATATCCATTAAATGTATATCCTTCTTTTAATGGCTCTGTTAAAGCAACTTCTCCTAATTCACTATTATAATCTTTTACTAAAGGATTATTTTCATCTTCTGATCCACCATTTAATTCATAGTTAATTTTAAATCCAATTGCTTCCCAAGAAGCATATAGCAATAAATTACTTTCTAAATTAACAACTTTTGTCACTTTTTCTCCAGATAATTCTTTATTGTCATAATATCCAATAAATTTATATCCTTCTCTTAAAGGTTCAGTTAATGTAACTTCTCCTAAGTCACTATTATAATCTTTTACTAAAGGATTATTTTCATCTTCTAATCCACCATTTAATTCATAACTTATATTATAAACTTTTTTCTCAATGACTTTTATATCATGTGATAATGTGCTTTCTTCGATTGTAGCAGTAAGTTTAAAAGATCCAACTTTTAAAGCAATTACTTTATTATTTTCAATCTTAGCAACTTCCGGATTATCCACAGACCATTGCACGTTAGAAAGTTCTCCTGCAGATATCTCAGCATCTAATGCACAAAAGTCGCCAACATACATTTCACTCACTACTTTAATCGAAAGGATAGTTGGCTTTTCTCCACAGCCAATCAAAACAAAAAGACTTAATAAAAACATAAATGAAAATAAATATTTTTTAAAATTTCTCACTTTTTAACCTCACTTTCATACATTTAAGTCATTAATATTATAGCACATTTTTAAAATATTTTCATATAAAAAAAATAATTAGATAAATTATCTAATTATTTATTATTATATAATATTTTGTATTTATTAAATTTTAAAAATTCCTAGCATTTATTACAAAATTTAGATTTATTTATCTTTTCCACAATTATATTGATGCATTGCCATTTGTCTATTTTTATGAATTGAACTATATAAACGATATCCTCCTGAGAAATTATAAGCATCAAATCCATTTTGGATAAGTATTCTACATGCAAGGTAACTTCTTAAACCGCTTTGACACATAACATAAATCTTTTTTGATTTGTCTAACTCGCTAATTCTATTTCTTAAGTTATCTAAAGGAATATTTATAAATCCATCTGCCTTTTCATAATTATATTCTGCTTCTGTTCTTGTATCTAATAATATTACACTATTATCAGTATTGATTATATCAGTTTTGATTATATCAGTATTGATTATATGTTCGTAATGGACTTGTTTAATGATTCCTTTTTCAATATTATCTACAATGTAACCAGCTAGATTAATAGGATCTTTTGCTAATGAATATGGTGGAGCATATGCAAGATCTAATTCTTTTAACTTATCTGCTTTAATGCCTCCTCTTATAGCTGTAGATATAACATCAATTCTTTTATCAACTCCCTCAAACCCTACAATTTGAGAACCTAATATTCTCAATGTCTCTTTTTCATAAATTAATTTTAAAGTTAACACTTTTGCATCAGGATAATATCCAGCATGAGCTAATGGTGATAAAATTATTTTTTCATATTTATAATTATCTTTTTTGCATATTTTTTCGTTTATTCCTGTTGATGCAATTGACATATCAAAAAATTTTAAAATTGAAGTTCCTATTGATCCATCATATTCTGAATCAACATTGCAGATATTATCTGCCGCAATCCTACCTTGTTTATTAGCTGGTCCTGCTAAAGAAATTAAGGTATTTTCACCTGTAATATAGTTTTTAATTTCAACTGCATCACCTACAGCATAAATATCTTCAACTGAAGTTTGCATTTTTTTATCAACTATAATGCTATTTTTCAAACCTAATTCTAGATTTATCTTTTTAGCCAATTCTGTATTTGGACTTATTCCCGCTGTTAGAATAACAATATCAGTGTTCAAAGTAATACCATTATTTAATGTTGTTAATACTTCATTATTATTTACTTCCATATTTGTTACTTCAACTGATAAATATAAGTTTATTCCTTTAGCAAGCATATACGAATGAACAAAAGAAACCATGTCTTCGTCTAATGAAGTCAAAACTTGACTATTTAGCTCTATCAAACTTACATCTAAATCCAACCTTTTAAGATTTTCTACCATCTCAACACCAATATAACCACCACCAATAACTGCAGCACTTTTAACATTATTGTATTTTATGTAATCCTTAATTTTAAATGTATCTTCAAGCGTTTTTAATGTGAAAGTTTTATCTGAATATTTAAAAAATGGTGGGATAAGTGGTTTAGCTCCTGGAGATAATATAAGCTTATCATACTTTTCAATGAAGACATCATCATTCTTTAAATTCTTTACTGTTACGTATTTATTAATTGGATCAATATCAATAACTTCATGATTTACTTTTGCAATTATATTAAATCTTTCTAGAAAACTTGTTGGGGTGTGGAGAATTAATTTATTTTTATCTTTTATTACATCACTAACATGATATGGCAACCCACAATTTGCAAATGAAACATATCCAGTTTTTTCAAAAACAATAATTTCTGCATTTTCATTTAATCTTCTTATTCTAGCCGCTGCTGTAGCTCCTCCTGCAACACCACCAATAATTACTACTTTCATCTTAGAATCTCCTTATATATTACTACTTGTATTATTATCTCTTATCTATGATTTATTATACATTAATATTTTATATATTTCAATATAATATATTTAAAGATTATAAATAAAAAGGTATGATCTCTCATACCTATATCTCACTTAAATTAATTCTTTTTCCAAGTCTTCCAACTAAATAAAATTAGTATTGGGAATATTTCTAATCTTCCAATAAGCATTAATATTATCAAAGTAATTTTAGAAAGAACGTTTAAACCTCCAAAAGTTACAGATACACTACCAAAACCCGGTCCAATATTATTCAAACAAGCTGCAACTGCACTTGTTGAGGTTTCTAATGATTTAACTATTGGATCAAGTGATAGAATAATATTACCTAACACAAAAAACAACATAATTACTATAAAGTAATTTAAAGTTTCACTTACAACTCTCTCCTCAACGATTTCACCCTCAAACCTAATATTAGCTACGCTCCTTGGGTGTAATAACTTCTTAACAGCTCTTTTAGCATTTTTTACTAAAATGGCTATTCTCGAAACTTTTATACCTCCTCCAGTTGATCCTGCACAAGCGCCAATAAACATCAACAAAATAATAATGAATTTTGAGAATAGTGGCCATAAATCAATATTTGAGATTGTGAATCCTGTTGTTGTTATTATCGAAGCAACATGGAAAAATGCATTTTTTAAATTTGTGGCAAATGAAATACCCGTATCTAAACTTGTGATATCATAACTTAAATCAAGTGTTATGAATACAATTGCCACAAAGATGATACCCAAATACCACGCAAACTCCTCAGACTTGAATAGTCTCTTAAAATTTCCAATCAATAATAAATAGAAGCAGTTAAAGTTGACACCAAACAATATCATGAATACACCTATTACGATTTGACAATAGTCATTATAACCAGCTATACTATCATTTTTAATACTAAACCCGCCTGTTCCAGCTGTTGCAAATGTATGAACAATAGAATCAAATAGTGGCATTTTTCCAAACAATAAAAATATTATTTGAATAATTGTTAATACAATGTAAATACCATATAAAATTCTAGCACTAATCTTTACTTTTGAGACTATTTTATCAACAGATGGTCCTGGTGATTCTGCTCTCAAAATATGTATATTACTTCCTTCTGATTTCGGAAGAATTGCTAATACAAACACAAGTATTCCCATTCCTCCAATCCAATGAGTAAATGATCTCCAAAATAGAATACTGTGTGGTAAAACTTCTATATACCCATCTTTTATTATTGTGGCACCTGTTGTAGTAAAACCTGAAATAGTTTCAAAATATGCGTCAACGAAATTTGGAATAGACTTACTAATTATAAATGGTAAACATCCAAATAACGAAAGTATAATCCATGATAAACCAACTATTACAAATCCTTCTTTAGCAAAAAAATCTTTATGCTTTAGTTTTAAACTACTACAAATACCTCCAACTAATAACAAACTAATAATTGGAATTAAATAGCTCCAATATAAATCCTCTTTATAAATGAATGATACTATTAGTGGAAGAGTTAACAAGAAAGCTTCCACAAGTAATAGTTTACCAATCATTCGAAATATAATTCTATAATTCATAAAGTTTACCTTAACATGTCCGTTATGTCTTTAATTGAATTATTTGTGGCAAAGACAATAACAGAATCATTTGGCTCAAGTGTATCATTACCATTAGGAATAATTACATTTCCATCTCTAATTATACAAGCAATTAAATAATTATTTTTGAACTGTAAATTTTTTAATTGAATTGAAGTAAAGTCCGTTCTGCTTGGTATATAGAATTCAACAGCTTCAACTTTATTATTTACTAGTTTATACAATGTTTTTATTTTGCTCCCAATTGAAGCTTCCATTCCTCGGACATAAGATATAATATTATTAGCAGAAACTTCTTTTGGCGATATTACGCTATCTAGCCCTACACTATTAAGTATTGTCCCATAATTTCCACTATTTACTTTAGTAATAACCTTTGAACACTTAAGTGAATTAGCAAACGTAGAAATAATAATGTTCATTTCATCCAATCCCGTAAGGGCTATAAATGAATCTGTACCACGAATACCTTCTTCAATTAAAATATTTTGATTTGTTCCATCACCATTAATTACATCGATATGTGGAAATGCTTCAGCAAAACTTTTACATATTTCATAATTTTTATCTATTACTTTTACGGATATGTTGTTTTCTAATAATTTGATCGTTAGATAATGCGCTATGCGTCCTCCCCCAACAATCATTGTATTTCTCATTTTATCTTTTAAGATATTAAATTGCTTAAAAAACTTGAAGATTTCCTTACTATCACCACTAATATATATATAGTCATTTTCCATTAGGATAAAATCCCCTTTTGGAATATATACATTTTCTCCACGTTTTACAGCACATATTAAAATATGTATTTGATATCTACTCTTAAATGAAGCCAATGATTTACCTATCAAAGAAGAATTTTTATTAATTCTTGTTTCAACTACATACACTTTATTATTAGCAAATGTTTCAACCTTATTTGCTGAAGGGAATAAAAGAATTCTAGCTATCTCATCAGCTGCATCAGATTCAGGATTAAAAGTCATACTAATCCCTAGTTCATCTCTCATCAAGTTAATTTGTTTTGCGTATTCAGGGTTTCTTACACGGGCAATAGTCTTTTTTATTCCCAGTTTTTTTGCTACTAAACAACAAAGAATATTAACTTCATCACTAGATGTACAAGAAATTATCAAATCAGAGCCACTTATTCCCGCGTTGATTTGCGTGTCATAACTAGCACCATTCCCAACAAACCCCCTTACATCATATTGATTTACGACTTCTTTTATCTTGCTTGGATTGTTATCAATAATTATAACATCATGGTTTTCATTTGATAAATGTTCAACTAAAGTTATTCCTATTTTACCTATTCCTATAACAGCAATATTCATCCAAAACCACCTCTTTATTATCTTATATTATACCACAATTTATAATAAATTTAAAGCATTGTTTTATCAATATAATAATCTATTTATTAAAAATATAGTGAAAAAATGATATTTATATTAAAAGAAATATGTTATAATATAATATATACGAGGTGAATTATGAAATCTATTAAGGAAATATATAAAATCGGTAGAGGCCCATCTAGTTCACATACCATTGGACCTGAAAAAGCTTCTTTACTATTCAAAAAAGAAAATCCAGAAGCGACTTTTTTTAAAGTAGTCCTATACGGATCTTTATCATCTACAGGAAAAGGACACGGAACTGATCAAGTGATAATAGAATCTCTTGCTCCTATCCCAGTTGCTATTGTCTTTGATCATTCAACAATTGATCTTCCACATCCTAACACTATGGATTTCTATGCTTATAAAGATAGTAATCAAATTAACTACATGAGAGTTTTGAGTGTAGGTGGTGGTTATATTATGATTGAAGGAAGACCACATTTTGATAAACCTGATATATACAAAGAAAATCATTTTGCTGAGATTTCAAATTATTGTAAAGAAAAAAATATACGTATTAGTGACTATGTTGAAGAAAACGAAGGTCCTGAAATCTGGGATTATTTATTAACAATATGGAACCAAATGAAACAATCAATTAATAATGGTCTTAATAGTTCTGGTGTTTTACCTGGAGGATTAAATGTTGAGAAAAAAGCAAAATTCCTTTATAATCAAAAACATATAGATGAATCCCCCACAACGAAACAAAACCGTCTTGTATGTGCATATGCCTTTGCGGTGAGTGAAGAAAATGCTGATTACAAAACAATAGTTACTGCTCCAACATGTGGGGCATGTGGTACACTTCCTGCAGTTTTGAAATATATGCAAGACACACATAAATTTACTGATATGCAAATAGTTAAAGCATTAGGCGTTGCCGGAATAATCGGTAATATCGTTAAAACAGATGCTTCAATAAGTGGGGCTGAAGCAGGATGTCAAGCAGAAATTGGCACAGCTTGTTCTATGGCATCTGCAGCTTTATGTGAACTATTTGAAATGGAACTTGATCAAATTGAATGTGCAAGTGAAATCGCTATGGAGCATTACTTAGGTTTAACTTGTGATCCAATATGCGGATTAGTTCAGATACCTTGTATTGAAAGAAATGCTGTTGCTGCTATGAGATCTTTAAATGCTTTAAGTTTAGCAAATTTTCTTTCATCAGCACGTAAAATTTCGTTTGATTTAGTAGTGGAAACTATGTATGAAACAGGAAAAGACTTATCAAGAAAATATCGAGAAACTTCATTAGGTGGTTTAGCAAAACTTTATAATATAAAAAAATAGAAGATGAGCATTAGCTCATCTTTTTATATTAGCTTTATTATATAAAATTTGTCCATTTCTTCATCATACAATCCTAATACTTTTTTATTATTAAAATCTTCAGGGGAAAACTTTGATAAAAACATATTTGAAAAATATGGGTTCGTATCAACTTGTCTGCCATCAACATTAACCATATAATAAATAGCTCCTTTATATGCAAAAGATGTGGACAATTTATCCAAAAGCACTTCATAAGTATTAAAGTTTTTATAGTTTTTTAATAAATATTTATTCTTATGTACATAATATACAATAAATGCACCTATGATTAATCCATAAAAAACTACAAAACCAATCCAAACTAGCAAACCTATTCCAATATATTCAAAGTTTTCAAGAGCAAGCACAAAAGGAATAAATAATGTTATACATGATATTAATAACCAAATATATAAATTTATCTTTATATGATGTTTTCTCCATTGATATTCAACACTATTTTTTATTTCATCAACTGACAAATTGTTTTTCATTTTATTAACCCTTCTTAATTATATATTATTATTTTATCCTAGAAAGTTTATTCTTATTTCCTATAACAACCAATTTCATACTTTCTGTTAATGGCATATTCGGATCAACATTAATGTTAATCTTATCATTTTCCTTAACAGCCACAACATTCAAAGAATATCTCTTTCTAAAATCTAAATCTAAAAGAGTTTTTTGAGACCATTCTTTTTTTACGTCAAGTTCTACGATTGATACATCATTTGATAACTCAATCATATCAACGAACCCAGAACTCAATAAATTCTTTGCCATTCTAATTCCAGAATCCTTTTCTGGAAAAACCACTTTATCAGCTCCAACTTTAGTTAGTATTTTGTAGTGAGTTTCATTAGAACACTTAGCTATTACATGAGGAACTCCCAATTCCTTGCATAACATCACTGTCATAACACTTGCCTCAATATTACCTGCCATGGCAACAATCACAACATCAACATCTGCTATGCCTAATCTTTTTAAAACCTCTTTATCTGTTGTATCAGCACACTTACAAAAAGGCAAATCAGTTGCAATAGTATTAACTATGTTTTCATTTAAATCTACCGCAATAACTTCTGCACCATTGTTTACAAACTCTTTTGCAACGGCTAAACCATATTTCCCTAGTCCAAATACTGCATATGTTTTATTTATACTCATATTTTCCTCCTACCCAATACTTACATCTTCTACTGGGTTTTTAATAATATTAATTGATTGCTTTTTAGATTTGAAAGCAATAGCAAGTGATATAGGACCAACCCTTCCTAAATACATAGTTGCTATAATTATTAGTTTACCCCATATATTTAAATATGGTGTTAAATCCCTAGATAAACCAACTGTTGCGGTTGCACTTACGGTTTCATATAATATATCAGTAATCGATTTATCAATTGTTAAACTTAATAAAATTGTGGATATAGTCACTATCAAAAAAGACATACATGTTACTGCAACAGCTTTTTTTACTACCTCTTCAGAGAGATTTCTATTAAACAGCACTACATCTTTTTTGTTTCTAATTGAAGCTATAGCTACTGCAAATAAAGATACAATTGTAATTGTTTTGATGCCACCAGCAGTTCCAACTGGTGAGCCTCCAATAAACATTAGAATCAAACAAATAATTGTAGATGAATTAGTTAAATTAGCCTGAGAGATTGAAGCAAAGCCTGCTGTTCTCGTAGTTACTGATTGAAATAATGCAACTTGAAATTTATCAAAAAAAGCCATTTGCCCTATTGTATTTACATTATTATATTCAAATATGAAGATCAATAAAGCTCCTCCAAAAATTAAAATTAAACTAGTACTTAGCACTATTTTACTATGTAGACTTAATGACTTAAAGCACTTAAATTTCTTATTTTTAAATTGTTTTAATACTCTTAATATATCCCACCAAACTATAAAACCTATTCCACCTAATATTATAAGTAAGGAAGTTGTAATATTAATTAATGGGTTTGTTGCATAATTACATAAACTATTATCTCCTATTATATCTATACCAGCATTACAAAACGCTGAAATAGAATTAAATAAGGAAATCCATATCCCCTTAATTCCAAACTCAGGTATAAAAACGAACATGTAACCAATCATTCCTAAAAATTCAATGATAAATGTTCCAATAAAGACATATTTAATAAATCTCTTTAAACCATCCAATGTATTCAAATTAAAAGCATCTTGTATTAATTGATAATCTTTTAATTTCATTTTTTTATTAATTAATATCATAAATGCCGACATAAAAGCAATGACACCTAGTCCTCCTATTTGTATCAATATCAAAATGATAATTTGCCCAAATACACTCCATGTTGAATATGTAGGAACAGTCACTAAACCAGTTACGCAAGTTGAAGTGGTAGCTGTAAACAATGCATCTATATAACTAATTGGCTCTCCACTAGCACTACTAATAGGTAACGCTAACAATGCACTCCCAATAAATATAACTACTAGGAAACTCAGTAAAATTATCTGTGTTGTTGAAAAGGATATTTTTTTATTCATATATTACTCCTTTTGTATTAGATAAATAGTTTGTATTAAGAGTACTATTATATTCATAAAACTATTGTATCAATCTTAATTATTCTAACATATTTTATTAATAAAATCAATATTCAGTGAATTGATTAATACTGACACTATGATTTCTATTTGCTTCCTAAAGTATGTAAAATAAAAAGGACTAGCATAATAATGCTAGCCTCTTAAGCACAATAAATCATTTATTTATAAAAGTAAAATGACTTCGCCACCTTCTTCTATATCAACATCTGGATTAATAATTCCTGTTATATTTATTATACCACAAGTTCTATTTTATTTCTATAATTATAAAATAAAGAATATAAATATATAAATTTATTAATTATCATAATAGGATATATAAAATATATCATTTACACTTATTTTCTTTCCCAACAAAACATATTATATACAAATCTCTTTTCAGCAATTGCTTTAATCAATCCCTCTTTTTCAAAAGCCATAACAACATACTGTCTCATAGTTTCTATAAAGTATGAATTAGAAATATAATCAAGATCCTTATATAAATATTCTGGAATTATATCTTTAAATATCTTTTTTATTTCATTAGTAATTTCTTTTCTTTTTAACTT
>JAZNJG010000146.1:0-9057 GCA_045577945.1 Bacilli bacterium
TAATTAACATTAATGTCATTATTTAAAATTCTAACCACATTATCACTATATAAATAATGGCACAATAGTCCAGTATCACATAAAAATAATTTAAATAATGTTCTTTCTTTACTAGCAAGTAATGGATAAATAGGATTATCAACATTATATGTAAATAAACCTATATTACTATTTAATAACCACACAAAAGAATCTTCGTATTGATAAAATCTTCCTTTTTCATTCAGATTTTTTAATATAAATCTTTTATTAGGATTATTTAATTCACTAGGAATTAAAGAATAGATATCTTTTACTAATAATGTTTTTTCTTTTGTATATTTTGAAATATCAAGTTTATATAATTTATCAATCGATTCATGTAAATAATAAACATCTTGTAAATTAGAAGTTTCTATAAACTTAGCGACCACTTCTGGAAATCCACCTACAATAGTATATAAATTGAATAAGTTAATCATTTGTTTATGTACTATACTATCAATTGGAAGTAAACTATTAAACTGATTTTCTAAATAATTAATAGTATCCTTTGATACACTATTTGCAATACAAAACTCTTCAAAATCTAGAGGATACATTTCTAATATGTCTAGATAACCAACTGGTAAAGAATCAATATTTTTATAACTAATTCCAAGTAGTGATCCGCTAAAAATATATCTATATGAACCTTCTTCAATTAAAAACTTTACTTTTGTAACAACATCCTCAACTGCTTGAACTTCATCAATGAAAATAATTGTTTTTCCTTTTATTAAAGGTTTTGTGGCTAGTGCACTAATTTTGATTAATAATTCTTTAGCATTATTAATTGTTTCGAATGCTTGCTTAGCTAAATCATTTTCATATAAATTAAATTCTATATACGACTCTGCATTTTCTTTTAAAAATTCTCTAATAAGATAAGTTTTTCCAATTTGTCTTGCTCCATCAATTAATAAAGCATTTTTATTTGTAGAATCAAACCATTTTTTTATATCTTTATATGCTTTTCTGAATAACACGTTATCACCCCTTGCATTTTTACAACTTAATTGTACCATAAAAATTGCATTTTTACAACTATAAAAAATGTTATTTTTTTCTTTTTTCCAACCTCATTAAAATCCATATTTTCTAAATATACATTTAATATTTTATCACTAACTTTATTATTATATGAGTCAGCAATAAAAGTTGATATTAAATTAATTGAATCGATAAATAATTATATTTACCATATTTTTCTATAATAATTTTTAAACGTCAAAAAAAATATAAAGCACTAAATCATTTGACTCATTTTTACACACTGTGTATTTTTTAAATTGCTTGACCATTGATTTTATAATTATAATTTAGTTTAAACTTATATTCAGGTAAGTAAGGATCTAGTTTACCTTTTTCATCATATCCACCAACAATATCTTTAATAACATCACAGTCAACAAGAACTAAAGTTGATAATAAACACAAAAATACTAACAATAAGTTTTTAATTTCTTTCATTTTTAAATCCCCATGTTATTTTCATTTATATTAACTTTAATATATTTTCCTCCAACAAAATTAGTTGGATCAAAACTACATTCATGATTATCATAAAAATAATTTCCAGATGTGAATTCTATAATATCATCACTTATAAACTTAAAACCTATCAATTCGTAATCAGGAAAGGCATAAGTGCCAGATTCTTCTGCTGGTTCACTTTCCCCATGCATTACATGTATGAGTGCCAAATCACAAACTTCACTTGTTTCTTCATGATAGCCAAGTTTAATGGTTCCTTCAATATAGGTATTATTCTCATTATTTTCATAACGCATATATACTGTATATTTTGAATATTCAGCACTTTCATATTTTGATGAATACGAATTATTAACAAAATATAGTTTATTTCCTTTTTCATCAATAAAAGTCCCATTTAATTTTGAACAACCTAAATAATCAACTTTACCATTTTTATAACTATAATACTCAGTTCCTTCTTTTATATACGTGCCTAAAGCATAAGGCATATTAGATAAATAATAATTTCTTATTGGTACACCACCACCTCTAAGTGGTCTGATATGGTACCCTTCGCTAATTATAGTAAATTGATGTAAATTTCCTTTACTGTCCTCAGTATAGCAATCAATATAATCATATATTGATAAACCTGTATCATCTGTGCCAAACTGTAAATTTAGATGGAGTGGAACATTGTTTTCATTAATATCAAAGAATGTAATTCTGTGTGTACCTTCTTTTTTCAGTATACCATCTTCATAATATTTAAACATTTTATTGTTGAATTCAAAATAAGCAGATTCTACTGGTCTATATTTATTATCATTTAAAACCAAATTCCATCTTATTGATATTTCACCATTTCCTAAATCTACAACATTTTTGTTATCAATTTGTTCTATTAAATCACATCCAGCTAAACATAATACAACTATAAATAACAATATACTCACTAATACCTTCTTCATCACTTGACCTCCTATTTAAATAATAAGAAACAAATTTTTTATTACTTATATTATAGCATTTTAAAAAATATCTTGTAAATAATAATTTCTATCTGATTAATGATTCTACAATATTTTTTTCTATATATTCAATTCTATCGAAAACCATAGGCTTAAAATATCCTGTAACTGCTACAACAATATTATATTTTCTATTTATATAAATAACATTGCCACCATCACCGATTGCAGCGATTACTTCTTCATTTCTATGTGGTAACCACCATAAATATCCATAATCTTGATTGCCGAATTTATAGTCTAATGATACATATGATTTAGTCATTTCTTTTATATATTCTTCGCTAATAATTCTTACGTTATTATAAACTCCATTATTTAAAACTAATAAACCTATTTGTGCCATTTCATATGCTGATAATGATAATCCCCATCCAGCAGTAGGCATATCAGTTGGATCCATAAACCAAACTTTACCATGTGGTCCTTTATTCATTAAATAAGTAAATTGATCTTCTTTAGATTTGCAATTTGCATTTACTCTTGGTTCAACTCCTAAAGGTTTTAATAAATATTCATTAGCAAATTCTAATGCATTCATTCCGCTTGCAATTCTTATTATTCCTAATAATATTTGAGTTCCTAGCGTATGATATCTAAACTCATTAGTCACACTATTTCTTCCTCCTAAAAAATCCAAAATAGAAAGAGACCAATCATCTGACGTACACACTTTTTTCCACGGTTCACTTTTACCCTTATATGGTGCCATCATAGTAAGAAGATGTTTAATAGTTACAGTATAAATTGTTTTTTCACCTCTTTTAGGAGTATAAACATCTTTATAATAATCCATTACAAAATCATCTACACTTTTAATATATCCCTTATCAATTGAGATACCAACTAATAAAGATGTTATTGATTTAGTAACACTCATAACATTCATTGTGTCTTCTTTGCTAAATCCTTCTCTATATTCTTCTATTTCTAGTATATTATCTTTATATGCTATAATTTGTCTAATATTAATATCATTTTTACTAGAATAATTATTCAATATTTTTCTCATAATTAAATCTCCTAACAATTTATTAGTCCAATTTTATTTAGTTTTATTTTACCATAATTCCTGTTTTATTTCCACCATTATCTCTTATAGGTTCGAGTCCCATCAAAACTAAAGGTTCGAATCCCGTAAGTTAATGGTTCGAGCCTGTGGTCAGTCTCCAATAGTTGTATTTACAACTATTAGTCTTTAAATCTAAATGGTTCATTAATACATAAAAAAATGAGGATATTCTAACAAAAACTATCTAAAATATCCTATAAAAATAGGTCCTATTTTCAGAAGACCTATAGATTTCAGAAAATGTGTCAGTACTATGTAACTAAAAGTATCCACGCACCTGAGTGCTAAGTAACTGACTAAAAGTAAATAAGAATCCCCATTAAATATACTACTATTTCATTTAATGGGGGCTTTGTACTATTTAAATATTATCTTTTCAATATTCTGTTTTATTTGAACCAATTTTTTCTATTAAATTTAATTTCTGAAATTTTACAATTGCATTTTGAGTAGTTGTTTTACCCATTACCAATAATGACGCAATTTCAAGTTTAGATATTCAAAGATTGTCTTCAACTTTCTTTAAGATTATTATTGCATTATTAGTTAATTTATCTACCAATTTATCTATCACATTATCTACCAAATCAGATTCAATTTATACTTTAATCTTAAATAAATAATTTATATTACACGTTAGATTTTTATCTGTCATTATTAAATTATTGAAACTATAATTAGATAAATATTATATAAGATAATAAATTTTATCTACAACTTTTATCTTATTTTCTTCCAACATTTTTTTAATTATTCTTTTTAACGTTCCAGAAACTTGTTTATATCCTAAATTTTTTGATATTTCAGAAATTCTCATTGGTTTATCTTTTAATACTACAATTATTCTTTCTTCTAAAGATAATTGTTTTGTTTCCACCGAACTTGTCTCAATAAAGAATTTGTTAATTGGAAGAATTATAGTAACATAACTTCTTTCAGCATCCATTTCTATTATTGGCATTGGTGACTCATTTAGTTTTAAATGTTTTATAATTGTAGGGTATCCTGTATTTTTTGCCTCAGCAATATGCAGTTCTTTCATAAACTCTGCAATTCTCCTATTTCGATACTTTCTTGTTTTTGGAGAAAAATTAATAATATCACTCTCATTAATGCTGCTATCAAATCCAGGAATACTTGTTATTTCGAATGTTTCCCTCGTTATTCTAATGCTTATAGGTTCATGATATTGATAATTTTTATGTAGCAATGCATTTCCTATTAATTCCTCAATTGATTCATATGGATAATTAAAATATCTCTTAGCCTCAATTTGACCAGGCACTTTAAATATTTTTTCTTCTATTATATTATTTTTAATAAATTGCATAACATCAAAATATTGAATATTAAGTGGCCCTTTGAATTGTTTTTCTATCATTCCCTCCCCAGTTGGATCATGAATAACAGTTAAATCAATATATGAATATGGAATATGCTTTTCTGGATTATATGAGAAAAATAATAATCCAACATTTCGAGGGTGAATTGCTTCTTTAGGTCCCGATATTATTTGTATATTATCACATAATTCTTCTAATGACATATTATCAGATAAATCTAATAAACTGCTATTTATATCAAATAAATATTTTCTAATAAGATTAATATTAATATCATTCAAAGAAGAACTATAATTAATTCTGTCATCAAACGGAATTATATCGCTTAAAGAAAATAATTCTTTTTCAGCTTGAACAGTTGCTTTTATAGATGAAGATCCTTTCCTAATATAATATGATTTATTTTTAGATTCTTTGACATAAACATCATCTAAACATTTATATGGTCGATCTAAACCAGCATAACACCAAATAACAATACACTTTTTATCATCTATTGTTTGCACATCTATAAGGGGAATATACTTTGGTTCAATAGACTTATGACAATACTCTAAAATCTCTTTTTGTATTATGTCTATATCATCAAGTTCCAAACCTTTTATCGGGCGTATTGGAACCCCATTTTTTTCTTCAATACCAATAATTATATATCCACCAGAAAAATTATCAATGTCATTAGCAAAAGCGCAAATAGTATGCAGTATGGTTTTAGGATTCCAATCCCTTTTATATTCTACTCTTGCTTGCTCAACAATTGAATTGTTTAATATATTTTTTAAACTAGTTGGTAAAGCCATTATATTGTTTCCTCCATACATAGTAATTATACCATAAATTCTATTTATTGACAATAAAAAAGGCTAAAAAATGGGCCGAAAATGGGCCACAGCCTTTTTTATAAAAATATAATTACAAATATTATATGTTTATCTTATCACAATTATGTAAATTAATTTGTCAAGTAGTTAGTATATTAATATTATATGTACAAATTATATATTTTATAATAAAAGACCAGACTATAATCTGGTCCTGCTTACTATATTTATGATTTATGAATGATTATTATTTTTCAAAAAGTTTTTTATACTCAGGTTTATCTTTTATAGGATTAAATATATCATCTTGTATATCTTCAATAAATCCTTCATGCCAAGCTAAAGGACTACTAGAACAAATATCTTTTGTCTTTACAACTATTCTATTAAAAAATGGACTAGTATATTGGTATGAGTCTTTTTTCATTAATTTATCATATTCCAACGCATAGTATTTTGCTTTTTGTAATGCTTCAATCGACTTATCAAATTCATTTGCTTTTATGTATATTTTTGCCTTTGCTAAATAATTATTTGATAAAACATCACTATAACCTAAATAATTTTCATCGATTATAATAGCTTTAATAATTTTTTCTTGAGCTTCTATTGATTCAATTGAACTAGTCCCTAAATTATTTAATATCTTAAATATTAACTTATCTAACATTTTTTGACGGTGAATTATTTTTTCTTCTCCAACAAGACAATAGTCCATTAATTCATCCTTAGATGAATATTCATTATTAGGGTATAGTTCTAAATATTTCTTAGCATCATCGTATCTTCCTCTAAATGATAAATATTGGATTATTCCAAAAATAGAATGATTTCTTATCTCACTATCTTTGCAATCCTCTATTACCCTTGCAAATATTTTAATCGCTTTTTCTTGCGCTTCAACGTATTCCTTATCATCCTTATATTCAAATGACAACATTGCTTCTGCCCATGCAAATTCAGATAAGAAAAACATATCTCCAGGATATTCACATACAGCATCTTTACATATTTCATGTCTTTTTCTTAAATCACCTGTTTGCCAAGTTTCTTGATACATATTTTTTAATTCTTCATATCTAGAATCAATTTCTTCTTTTGGTGTTATGCCAAGTAATTCGTCTGAAGTAACATTAAATAATTTTGTTAGCGGTGCTATCAATGACAAGTCTGGATTTGATAAACCGCATTCCCATTTTGAAACAGCTTGATATGAAACAAACAAATAATCTGCTAACTTTTCTTGAGTTAAATCATGTTTAATTCTCAACTCTTTAATTTTTTCACCAATAGTCATTTTAATTTTACCTTTCATTAATATTTATAATCGATTACACCAACATTATACTATAATTATGTAAGCTAAACAATAAATTAAATTTCGAGTATTATTCAACTACAGGTTGAGATAGGTTTTTATAGGTTCGATTCCCATCAGAATCTAACATTCGAATCCCGCAAGTTAATGGTTCGAGTCCGTGGTCAGTCTCCAAAAGTTGTATTTACAACTATTAGTCTTTAAATCTAAATGTTTCATAAATGCATATAAAAAGAGGATATTCTAACAAGAACTATCTAAAATACCCTATAAAAATTAAAAATAGATCCTCTTTTTAGAAGACCTATAGATTTCAGAAAATGGCAACGTTACACAATTTTAATACAATTGCATACCCCTATTTCTGAACGATAAATAGGAATTTAATCAACTGAAATAAACTTATTATTTTTTTAATATTTTCTTACACCATGTGCGTTTATTGCATTTTGGACACATTAAGTGGCGAGTAAATCCTCTATGTTTTGCCATCAATACTTCTTTATATGTAGGTACAATTTCATGACCACAATTTTTACATTTATAAGCACCAACACTTACTTCAAGTTTTAATGCATAAAAACATGGTATCAAAAACACAATACATATTCCAATTATTGTTACAAGTTGCCAAATTCCTTCTGGTATCAAAAATGCTGCAATAAATATACCTGCAATTAAAGCAGTCATACTTACAATCATAATTGTCCACATAGACGACCAAATTATTTTATTCTTTGTCTCTAATTCTTTTGCCATATCAAGTAATAATTGTTCATTTTTTTTATTACTATTTTCCATGTTTATCATCTCCCCATTTAATAATTCATTTACACTGATGCAAAGAATATCACATAATTCAAGCATAATCGAAGTATCGGGCATTGCTATACCTCTTTCCCATTTAGAGATTGCTTTATCAGTGATACCTAATTTATCTGCCAATTGTAGTTGTGTTAGTTGTTTTTGTTTTCTACATTCAGCAATAAATTTACCAATTTTTAATTGATCCATAGGCTACCTCCTTCGCATTAATAATAATATATGTAACTTTCATAGTACACCTACTAATGGTTTAGTAGGGAGAAATAAACCATTAGTAGTATTAGAAACGAGCGTTAACTTCTAATTTATCTTTCATTTAATTATTTTCCAATAACCTTTTTTATTAGTTCCTATTCTTTCAATATATCCTTTTTCAACTAAAGAAACAAAAACTCTTGAAACAGTTCTACGAGATATTTTCAAATCAATTACTAATTGATTATAAGGAACAGATGGATTATTAATTAATTCCAATAGAATTCGCTTCTCATTTTCTGTTAATTCTTCATTTATAAGATTTTTGCCATCATTTTTTCCATCATTTTTGCCAATTTGGTTCATTGTTTCCATCACATTTTTATTAAATGGAATTATTACATTTATATATGAATCATGTATATCAAATGCTTCTCTACCATATTTTTCTACGATCATAGGTATTCCATGTCCAGTATGTTCAACAATACCTAGCTTTAAGAAAATACGCATTAGTACTGAATTTCTTGGATTGCTTACACCATTAAAAAAATCTGTTTTTGACATATCTTTTGGTATGCCACCATGTGATGAAATTTCAATTCTATCATTATAAAAAGATACTAAAGGTTCAGAAATAGTCCAGTCATTATGAACAATAGCATTCACTAAAGCTTCATTGACACAGTCTATATCATATAAATATTCATCAATTCTTGGTCTAACAGTTGTATTAGTTTTACAAATATTTTCTGCAATTAATCTATCTTTTAATTTTTGATATCCAAGTAAAATACTTTGATCACCATAATCACTTCTTTGAGAAATAGTAGCTTTGTTGCTGCCTAAAAACTTTACAAATATTAAAGGAATGGAATTTTTATCTGATAGCAATTCAGCTAATAAGTTATATGATCCATCCATTCTTTTTAAATAATAAGTTGCATCAAAGGAT
>JAZNJG010000147.1:0-10879 GCA_045577945.1 Bacilli bacterium
GATACAGTTGTTGATTTTTGTTCACCATGAACACGATAAGTTATTAAACCTTCTTGTGTTTCTTTATCACCAAGTACTAAAGTGTATGGAATCTTACTTGTTTGAGCTTCACGAATCTTGTAATTCATTTTTTCATTTCGATCATCAATTGATGCACGAATTCCAAGAACTTGCAATTTTGCTAATACTTCTTTAGCATATTCTAAATGATATAAGTTATTAACTGGAATTACTTTGATTTGTTCTGGTGCTAGCCATAATGGGAATACACCCGCAAAGTGTTCGATTAAGATACCAATGAATCTTTCAATAGATCCAAATAATGCTCTATGTAACATAATTGGGCGAACCTTTTCACCTGATTCAGAAATATATGTTAAATCAAATCTTTCTGGTAAGTTCATATCAAGTTGGATTGTACCACATTGCCAAATTCTATTCATTGAATCTTTTAGTTTGAAGTCAAGTTTAGGGCCATAGAACGCACCGTCACCTGGATTTAAGATATATTTAATACCTTTCTTTTCCATAGCACTTGCAAGGGCACTTTCTGCTTTATCCCAGGTTGCAATTTCACCAATATATTTATCAAGTGGTCTTGTAGATAATTCAATATGATATTCTAAATTAAATACTTTATAAACATAGTCATATAAATCAATTAAACGTCCAATTTCAGCTTCAATTTGATCTTCTGTAATAAAAATATGAGCATCATCTTGTGTAAAGTTACGTACTCTAAATAAACCATTTAGTGCACCACTAGCTTCATGACGATGTACTAATCCTAATTCACCTAAACGAAGTGGGAAATCACGATAAGAATGAATAGAATTTTTATAAACCAACATACCACCAGGACAGTTCATTGGTTTAATTGCGAAATCTCTTTCATCTATTTTAGAAATATACATATTTTCTTTATAATTATACCAATGGCCTGATGTTTCCCATAATTCTTTGCTTAGCATAACAGGAGTTTGAATTAAATCGTATCCATTTTTTCTATGGATTTTAACCCAGAAATCTTCTAATTCACGTCGTAAAATCATTCCGTTTGGTAACCAGAATGGGAATCCTGGACCATATTCACTTAACATAAATAATTCTAATTCTTTACCAAGTTTACGATGATCTCGTTTTTTTCTTTCTTCTAGATTATGTAGATGTTCTTTTAATGCAGTTTCATCCATGAAACATGTTCCATAAACTCTTTGTAATTGTGCTTTTTCAGAATCACCTCTCCAATATGCACCACTAACACTTAATAATTTAAAATTCTTAAGCCATTTTGTGCTAGAAACATGAGGGCCCCTACATAAATCTCTAAAACTACCTTGTTCGTATATTGTAATTTGTTCACCTTCAGGTAATTCGCTAATTAATTCTGTTTTATATGGATCTCCACTGAATAATTTTAAAGCTTCTTCTTTAGTCACTTCAAAACGTTTAATATCTGCTCCTCCAGCCACAAGAGCTTGCATCTTCTTTTCTATCTTTGGTAGATCTTCTTCAGTCAATTTAACTTCACCTAAATCCATGTCATAATAAAAACCTTCTTCAATTGCAGGGCCAACACCAAAATGAGCATTTGGATATAACTCTTTAATTGCATTTGCTAGAAGATGTGCGCATGAATGATTTAAAATTGGGAATAACACATCACCATTTTCTTTTGTAATTAACTCTAAAGTTGCATCAAAATCAATTGGTCTAGTTAAATCATAAAATTCCCCATTAACTTTAGCAACAACACTTTTCTTTGCTAAACTTGATGAGATAGAGTTTGCTATATCTAAAGCACTCTTTCCATTTTCGAATTCTTTACTATTACCATCTAAAAATGTAATTTTCATAAATTTTACCTTCCTAACATATATTTTATAATTACTTATCTTTATTACTTTTTTGCTTAATAAATATAAAAATCCTTCATAAAAAACTATTATAGTTTTTCACAAAGGACGAATTATCGCGGTACCACCTTAGTTCAAAAGATTTATAATATCATCTTATAACTTTTGCTCTCAATAGTTTTAACGCTACTAGCGGGTTCTATTAAAACCACTCGGATGAGAGTAACTATTATATATAATTAGTACATTCACACCATCAGTACCTCTCTAAAAATTATTGATATAATAATCTTGTTCATCTTCTATGTTTTATATATCTTTTATATTTATTATGTAACGTAGTATATTATACACTATTTTACATATAATTTAAATATTTTTTTAATAATCTTTTATTAACTATTTTTTCTAAAATCCTTATCTTCTAATTTATATTCCTTCATTAAATATTTAATTCTTTCCATTAAAGCTTTTGCTTTTATTTGATCAATATAATTATTAGTTTCGCTTAAGTGTTTCTCTAACAACTCAAAATCTCTATTAGAAGTCATAAACATTGGCAAATTATTATCTACACGATATTGTAATACAGGGCCTAGAATTTCATCGCGAATATATTGTGTATTTGCTTCTCTTCCTATGTCATCTATCATAACAATGTCTGTTTGTTTTAACTTTAAAACCAATCTTTCAAGTTCAGGTGTTCCTATTGAGTTTTGTAACTCTCTTACTAAATCAGGATAATAAGCAAAAAATACTTTTGCTCCTTTTGAAACTAACATCTGAGCAAACTTATACATAAGCAAACTTTTACCTGTTCCGCAACTACCCCATAAATAAACTCCTTTAGGATTTTGTTTATTAAAGTAGTCAATAGTAAACTTGTTCAAAAATACAAATAAATTTTGCCTTGGTAAAGTTTTTTCTAATTCAACTTCATTATCTGAATAACTATACACTTCGAAATTATTAGGATCTAAAGATTTCTTCTTTGCACACTCGCTATAGGAAACTTTTATTGCCCCATCTTTATATTCTAAAGAAGGAACTAAAAATGTTAATCGAGATTTACAATTACCATCAAAATTTCTCAGACATCTATCGCATGCATCAATTGATGTTATAAATGTATTTAATTGAGGAAAAGAATTGAATACTACTTCATCTGATAGTTTATTCTTTTGACAAAACTCTTTTGTATGTTTATTACTGTATAAATATTCAAATATTTTTTTAATATTTTCACTTTTATTCATAATCTCACTCTATATATTTTTCAGATTTTATTCTTATATTTATATTTACTTCTTATTTTTATGTTTACTTCTTTTTAGGTTTATTACCAAAAACTTCGTCCATAAAGTCTAACACATCAGAATTAACATTTGGATCTTTAGTGATTTCCTTATTATCATTTATGTCTTTATCTGATTTATCTTTCATATATTCTGGAAGTAACGATTCTCCCTTTTTGTATGTCTTTCCTTTACTTTCTGTTTTATTTTGTTTTTCTGCTTTTTCTCTTATGTGAATGATCGCATCTTTGGCTGTTTTAATCCCTGATTTTAGCCAGTTGAATGCAACTTTTTCAATATAATTATAGCTTAAGTTTTCGCCTTCTTTGAGTCCAGATAAATGGAATATCATTATATTAATTACTTCAGTTGGTAGGTTAGTTCCTTCTTGTACTTTAATAAAATTATTTACATCCACTAAACTAGCTTTACCATTAGAGAATAATCCTAGCATATTCGCAATTGAGTTGTTTATAGCCCAGCCTAGTATGGCGTTTTCATCAGCTGTCAACTCAACAACATATTCTTCAGGTTTCTTTTCTGGAAAAGATTCACCATTAACAATATTTGCTTTTTTATTTTGGTAAATATATCCTGCTCTATTTCTAATATAATCTATTCTTAAATCTTCATTTTTATTAATAGATTGCATTATAGCTTCTTTCATCTCTTCTTCATTTAAAGAATATTGATAGCTAATCTTTAGAATTTCGTCTTTTATGTTCGAATCTTCTAACAATTCCTGAATTTTGTCATCATTAAACAACATTTTAAAGATTACATAATCAAATTTATTATTCTTTACAATAATATTATCTTTTATTTCCTTCGGTATGTTTTCAAGTTTATAACTTGTTAGGTTATCATCTAGTTTAAATACTTCATCAAAAGACTTTGTATCATCTTTATATCCTTTATATTCCTTAGTTATAGTCATTTTTTTATATTCTACTTCTCCAATATTTTTATAAAGAAGATTAGATAATAAATTGTTATTTAAGAATGACTGTTTATCTAGAGGTACATTAAACACGAACATATATCCCTTACTTTTGTGGATTAGTTTTTTTACTAATCCAATTCCTTCAAGTTTGTTAAAAGCATATTCTAATATACCTACATTATTAAAATGTAAATTATCTAACACATTTCTTACTGTTTTTTCATTATCATCACTATTATTTAAAAACAAATATAACGAAAAACTATCTATACCTATTATAGGCAAATACATTTGTGAAAGCGTAGATAACTCTCCAAACCCTATCTTTACTTTTTCATATGCAAAACTATCACTGACTGCTAACATATTTTTTCCCTTATCTATATCTTTTAATATATTTATTTAACGATTTCTATATCTTATTTATATAATATCCTATTTATATAACATCTTATTTATATAATATCCTATTTATATAATGCTATGCCCTTTAAAGGTAAACGAGCATCTACCTTTTTATATAATTCTTCAATTATTTTTTTACCTTTACCCATACCTAAGAAATTAAATGTTGTTACCTTAAAGTCAATTGCAATTTCTACAGGGGTTGTTGGGACAAAACAAACAGTACATGAATACCCAGATGTTTCAAATAATATTTCTCTGTAATCTTCGTTTTCATCTAGCACTTTTCCTTTTTCTTCAGAGATAATCTCAAGAACTTTCTTTTTAGCTTCTTCATATTTAGCACGATAATATCTAGTTCTTAATGATTCATAGAAACTGTTATCACTTGACTCAAAATCTTTTAAAAAATAATCTTTGAAACGCATTTGTTTGTCCTCCATAATATTTTTTATCTTCATTTTATTATACTACAAACTTTTTCATTTTACAATAACCCATATTTTTTTAATGTATAATTAAATATAATTTATATATTATTTGCTATAGCATATATTATTTACTTTAGCATATATTATTTGCTTTAGCATATATTATTTACTTTACTTTTAAAATATGTTATAATATATAAGTAATTATAATTATTATTGGAGGCCTTCATGAAGAAAAAACTATTATCTTTTTCTTTTATACTTTTATTAATCTTCATTTCTCCTTTACTTTTATCATGTAGTAGTAACACAGAAAACCTTATTTCTAGGTTCTATTTCTATGATAATTTTGAAGAATATCTTCTTGGTGCAAATAATATCGATAGTAAGTCAATTAAACATATTGATGTAGACTGGATTAGTGGTAATATTAAAGTTGAAAGTTCTATTGGAAGTTCTATTAATTTTTATGAAATAGTTGATGCTGATGTTGAAGATATTTATAAGTTACATTATAGAATTATAAATAATACTTTATATATTAAGTTTGTGGCATCACAAGAAAGTTTTAAATACTCATTTAAAACTAAAGACTTATATATTCAAATTCCCGAACAAATGGTTTTAGAATCTTTAACTATTAATTCTGTTGAAGCAAATGTATATATGAATAATGTAAATATAAATACTATCAACCATCAATCTATTGATGGGAACTTTGAATGTTCAAAATCTTCTTTAAGAGATATCTCTTTAAAAACAACTGGAATTGTATATTTTGTTGATTTAACAAATGATTCTCTAAAAATTAATGGTACAAACCCTAAAGTTACTCTTGATGTTATTAATTCTAATTCGGTATTTATTAGAGATAATAGTGGTGATATTAGAATTACTAGAAGTAACATTAACTCTCTTAGTATTACATCCCTTAGTTCAACAATTGATGTAGAATTATTTACTAAAGTATCTTCTACTTTTATTGAAACCTTTGATAGTGAAATAACTATTAAATTCCCTATAAACACACCTTTAACTTTGAAATATGATTCTATCGATGGAATATTACTTCCTGCCTTTGCTTTTATTCAAGAAAATGGCGTATATAATTCTAATACTTCTAATGTGCCAGCTGAGGAAATTAGTAATGTAATTATTAAATCGCTATCAGGAAAACTAAGACTAGATTATTTACCCGAATAAATAATATAATTAGACTATATTAAAAACATAGACAAAAGGAGCAATATGCTCCTTTTATTCTTTTTATAATATTTTATTTAATATCTTGTCAATATCATTATGCGTTATGTCTATTTCGCAGTTTGTGTTTATAACATATTCAGCTTTATTTTTTTTCTCTTCAATTGACATTTGAGCGTTAATTCTCGAAAGAGCTTCTTCTTCGGTGTAATTATTCCTTTTAATAATTCTTTCTTTTTGCACTTCCAATGGCGAATAAACCACTATGATATTATCAAACAGTCTTTCTAGCTTAGCCTCATATAATAAAGGAACTTCAATAAAACATATATTATTTTCTTTCCTTAGTCTTTTAATTTCCTTTATTACTTCAGGATGAATTATGTCTTCTAATTTTTGTTTCTTTAGAGGATCATTAAATACTATTTTTCCTAATATTTTACGATTAATCTTTATAGTATTATTTTCTTCATAGACAATATCTGTCCCAAATTCTTTTATTACTTTGTTCTTTACATTTTCATCATATTCTAATAAGTCATGGGATATTTTATCACAGTCAAAAACTTTGTATCCTTTTTCTTTTATGTACTTGCATACCGTACTTTTACCTGTTCCGATTCCTCCCGTAATCCCTATTAATGTATTTCTTACTTTTTGACAATTTGGGCAGAAATATGTTCCTCTTCCTCCAATAAATATTTTTTCAACTTTTTGTTTGCAGTTTGGACATATTTCTTTCGTGTGGATCAATAACTCATTTTGAAATCTTCCTGTTGCGGCATGTGAAGAAACAAAAGATCTAATTGTGGTGCCACCAAGGTTTATTGCTTTTTTTATGACAATTTCCGCGCTAACACATATGTTTTTTATATCTTCTTTTGTTAGATTTGACACTTTTTCTTTAGGACTTAATGAGCTCATAAAACAGACTTCATCAGCATAAATATTGCCTAAACCACTTATTATTGTTTGATCAAGTAACACTGATTTGAGAGGTTTATTTATTGTTGAAAATTTTTTATAAAGATAATCTTCTGTAAGAAGGTTTCCTATAGGTTCAACACCTAGCTTAGAAAGAGGTTCTTTTTTCTTAATTTCTTCGATATTCGTGGTAGAAAATAGATATACTACTCCAAACTTTCTAGTGTCATTATATCTTAAAGTTTCTCCGTTTTCTAGATAAAATATTAAATGTTCATGTTTTCCTTTAGGTTCATCTTTTCTTAAAAAGTATTTTCCTTCCATTCTCAAATGTGCAAGAAGTAAATAATCTTCTAGTACAAATATTAAGTATTTTCCTACTCTATCTATATCTTTAAAAGTTTGATTTTTTAATTTTAATTCAAATTCATTAGTATTTATATTTTGAATCATTCTCTCATAAAATACTTTAACATTTAAAATTTTCTTTCCAATAATTAATTCTTTTAAACTGTTCTTTACTGTTTCTACCTCTGGTAATTCTGGCATTTATTTTACCCAATGAATTCTAGATTCATCATACCTTTCAATGTATTTAATATCTTCTTTATTTTGTGGATAACCATAACAAACAATAGCAAATGGTTCGTAATCTTTAATATCATATATTTCCTTTATTTTATTCATTCTTTCTTCATTTGGATATATTCCACACCAACAACTTCCTACACCATTTTCACAAGCTTCGAGCAAACTCATTGTAACAGCTGAACTTAAATCTTGAGGATACATCATTTCTGTTAATAAATTAGTTTTGTCAGTCATAAAGATAATTACAAAACTTGCATCTTTTGCCATACTTACATTTTTCAATTCTAAAGATGTCTTTTCTAATAAATCTTTTCTTTTTTCTTTTGTGCATACAAGAAAATGCCAAGGTTTTTGATTTCTAGCACTAGGTGCTTGCATAGCTGCTCTTAATATTTTTTCTATGATTTCATTACTTACAGCTTCATCACTATATTTTCTTATACTTCTTCTTTCATTTATTATTTTCATATTAACTCCCTTATCTATAATTATTTTGCCTCAAACCAATTTTTTCCTGATGAAATTCCCACTTCTAAAGGAACTTCAAGCACAACAACATTTTCCATAATCTCCTTCACAATTGATATAACTTCATCCACCTCATTTTTTGGGCAGTCAAAGACTAATTCATCATGAACTTGTGCAATCATTGTTGATAAAAGATTTCTACTATTTAGCTCTTTTTGTACTTTGTTCATTGCTAATTTAATTATATCAGCTGCAGTCCCTTGTATAGGAGAATTCATTGCTGTTCTTTCTCCAAATTGACGAATTTGATTATTAGTATTTTTTAATTCTGGTATATATCTCCTTCTACCGAAAACTGTTTTTGAATAACCAAGCATATACGCATCACTAATAAATAAATCTAAACATTCTTTGGCTTTTTGATAATTATAAAAATATTTATTAATAAACATATTTGCTTCAAACGTTGAAATTCCTAATGTTTCACTTAATCCCCAAGCGCTCATTCCATATATTATTCCAAAGTTTATAGCTTTTGCGGTACGTCTCATATCTTTTGTGACATTTTCTATATTACAATCAAATATCTCACTTGCTGTTTGTGTATGAATATCTATATGAGAATTAAAAGCATTTATCATCTTTGAATCTTTAGATATATGAGCTAAAACTCTCAACTCAATTTGAGAATAATCAGCACTTACTATCACACCATCATTATGTCTTGAAATAAATACTTCTCTAATTACTTGGCCAGTTTCTGTTCTTATTGGCATATTTTGAATGTTAGGTTCAATACTTGATAGTCTTCCCGTATTTGTTAGTGTTTGCTTATATAAAGGATGAATAAATGAATTATTTGCCACTTCTTTCAACCCATTTACATATGTAGATACTAGTTTTGATAAAGCACGATATTCTAATATTTCTCTTACAATTTCATAGTCTTTACTTAATTTTTCTAATACGTCTACACTGGTACTATATCCATTTTTATTTTTCTTTCCATGTGGAAGTTTTAGTTTTTCAAATAAGACTTCTCCTAACTGTTTTGGGGAATTAAGGTTAAACTCACTTCCTGATAATTCAAATACTCTTTTTTTAGATATTTCTGCTTTTTCTGTTAATGTTATTCCGATATCTTCTAATCTATTTAAATCTATCTTTAGTCCATCATACTCCATTTCTGCTAACACTTCTGATAAATCCATTTCAATTTTTGATAATTCTTCTACTTCATTTTCTTTTAAAAGTTTTAACACCTTATCTTTTACTTCTCTAATTTTTAAGCATTTATTCAATGAATAATTAATATATACGCTTTCTTCAGGAGCTTTTATTTTGGTGTTTGCTCCGTAAATATTTTGATAGTAAGGGATGTCAAATAATTCACCTGTTAAATTATCAATAACAACTTTAAAATCATCAGATGCGTAGCTTGGGTTAACTAAATAACTAGCTATTGCGATATCTAATACAACACCTTTTATCTTAATATTATTCTTTAACAATATATAATAAAGTCCTTTATAATCAAAAGTATATTTTTTATAATTATCATTTTCTAAGTATTCTTTTATAATACTATTCTTTAAGTCTGTCTCTTTCAAAAAATATTTGTTTTCATCTATTATTAAACTTATACCTAAAAAGTCACCTTTTATATAATTTGTCCCCACAACCTCATAAGAAATATAGCTATCACCATCAAGTTTGTATTCCTTTGTAAGTTCAATTTTTTCATAAGTATCAGGTACTTCTTTTTCTATCTTAATTTTTTTAAGAAATGAATTAAACTCCATTTTTGTATAAAAATTAATCAATTCTTGAGTATTAGGAACTCCTACTAAAACGTCTTCTAGTGTTATATCAATTTTTGCATTTTTTTCTAATGTTGCTAAATGTCTGCACTTTATTGCTATATCTTTATTTTCAATAAACAAATTTCTAACTCTTGTTGTTAGAAAATCCAAATGTTCATATATTCCTTCTATATTTTGATAGTCATTTAAAAGTTTTAAAGCTGTCTTATCACCAATTCCTTTTATACCAGGCAAGTTGTCTGATGTATCCCCAACAATACCTTTATATTCAATTATTTGATTTGGATTAATTCCAGTTTTTTCATGGAAATTATCCCAAGTGTATGTATCTAAATCACCTACTCCTTTTTTGGTTAAAGAAACGTTTATTTTTTCATCAACAAGCTGTAATAAGTCATGATCGCCAGTTATAACTACTATCTCTTCAAATTGATCCTTTAGTTTATTGGAAACTGTCGCTAGTAAATCATCAGCTTCATAGTCTAGTGATTCCATTCTTTTTATCTTTACTTTATCTAAGTACTCTTTAATCAATGGAATTTGAACTCTTAGTTCTTCTGGAAGAGGTTTTCTAGTTCCTTTGTATTCATCATATTCTTTGTGCCTAAAAGTCTGTTTTCCTGCATCAAATGCCACAAATGCATATACTTCTCCTTTATCTGTTTTATTATCTAATAACTTTGTTATCATATTTACAAATCCAAATAAAGCATTAGTGTATAAACCTTCTTTTGTTTTCATAAGATTACCAGTATATGCTGTTGCATAGTATGCTCTAAACATTAGACTATTACCATCTATTAAATACAATTTTTTCTTTAAGGAATTTTGTTTGTTCATTCTTTTCTCCACTTTTTTATTAATTTTTATATTATATATTTTGTATCTTTCTTATATTTATTATAGTATTTTTTACCATTTTAGTCAAATTATTTATACT
>JAZNJG010000148.1:0-3961 GCA_045577945.1 Bacilli bacterium
ACTAAAATTCAGATTGTTACAAGCCTATTTTTTGCGTAAAGTTGTCTTGTGAAAATCTGCAGTACAAAAAAATCTTAATAATAAACTATAAGACAATTAGTTACAGGCGAATTTTTCCGCTAAAGTTGTCTTGAACCAAAAATTATTATGAACTTTGTGGTAAAGAGAGTGAATATTCTAAAAAAGATGATTGGGATATAGAACAAGTTATACCTATTATAATGCCCCATTTAGTAAAATTTAATAAAGCTAAGATGAAAGATTTTGTTAATTTATTAGATGGACATTTAACACGGCGTCAAGTTCGATTAGTTGTAGACCAACTTGTTGAAAAAGATTATCTTGCAAAAGAAGGAGAAGGAGCAGCTACAACATATAAAATAGCTGATGCATTTATTAAAAATTCAGCAATAGTTGCACGAGCTGTAGATTTGGGTCTTGAAGAAATGAAAAAACGAGGGGAAATAGAATAGATTTAAATGTCCAATTTACGTCCAATATTTGGTGGTATTTTAGTTGTAATTTGTTGGTTTTTTGTTTTAACTGCTTGAAATATAAATTATTATAAATGTCCAATAAATATTTAAAATTATGGCCTAATTAATATAATTTGGTGAATTAAAATTGATTTGTAGAACTTTTTACCACCTCTAAGTGAAATATAGGTTGGTGTATGGTTAATGTTTTGTTGGTTAGAGCGTTAAATAAGGATTCAGTTGTAAGGAATTATTTAATAACTGCTTTTGATAGCAAATTTACGTTTTTTAGAAAGAATAAATATGAGTGAATGGAAAGAATATAAGTTGGGGGATATTGTGACATTTGGAAATGGAAAAGTTCGTCCTAATTCTAAAGGAAATATTCCTATTTATGGAGGTAATGGAATATTAGGCTATTGTGATCAGTATAATTATTCTGGAGAAACTATAATTGTAGGACGAGTTGGTGCATATTGTGGTTCTGTTTATTATGAAAATAAACCTATTTGGGTGTCAGATAATGCATTAGCATTAAAAACTAAACATAATTATGAAACTAAATATGTTTATTATCTTTTGAAAAAATATAATTTGAATGAATATGCAGAAGGGTCTAGTCATCCTCTTGTTACTCAAACATTGTTAACTTCAATAGAAGTTATATTTACAGATAATGTTGAAGAGCAAAAGCGAATAGCTTCAATATTGAGTTCGTTAGATGATAAAATAGATTTGCTTCATCGTGAAAATGCAACTCTTGAAGCAATGTCAGAAACCCTTTTCCGCCAATGGTTCATCGAAGGAGCAAAAGAGGATTGGGAGCAAAAGTCACTTTCAGATTGTATAATGCTTATCGGCGGAGGAACGCCTAAAACATCTGAATCAAGTTATTGGGAAGGGAACATCTCTTGGCTTTCTGGGGGCGATATTGCAAATAATCACAAAGGATTTGTATTGGTAACTGAAAAGAGTATTTCGGATGAAGGATTAAACAAAAGTTCAGCAAAACTTTTACCTAAAAATGCTATGGTTATTTCTGCAAGAGGAACTATCGGGAAATATTGTTTGTTGGGCAAACCAATGGCATTTAGTCAGTCAAATTATGGTATTATGCCTAAATATGACAATTGTTTCTTCTTTACTTATCTTCTTATTGCCCACAATATTGATGAATTGCAAAGTGCTGCATATGGAAGTGTCTTTGATACTATCACTATAAAAACATTTGAGGGTGTAAATGTTATGTTACCACAAGATAAGTATTATATTATTGAATTCGAAAAGATGCTAGATCCTTACTTTTCAAAAATGAAAAACAATGCATCGCAAATACAATCATTGGTAAAAAATCGTGATTTACTATTGTCAAATTTGATGTCTAAAGAAATAAATATATAATAGTATGGAGCTTAGAAGTTTTAAAATTAATAGACTTCATAATTTTTTAAATTATGAATTGAAGTTTGAAAACAACACCTTAATATTGTTGGGTGAAAACGGTTCATGTAAAACGACAATTATTAAGATGTTATATTATACATTATCGTTACAATGGGGAAAATTGAGTCAGTATAATTTTGAAAGTATTGAAATCTGTGTTGATAGTGACACTTTTCTAGTAAACAAAGATGACATCTTTCTATCATCAGTTGCTATAGATGAAAGACTATTGAGAAGGCTTCCTATTCCAGTAAGAAGATATATTATGGATATGCTTGAACGAGATGACAGAATAGATTTACAAAGGTTAGAGGATATTTGCAAACATTATGACATTCCTGTAGAATACATACTCCAAGAATTAAGCATAGAAGAAAAACCTACGTTATTTTTAAAACAAATTAACAAAAAGAATAAACGTTCTCAATTTTTAGAATCGCTGCAGGCACTTAGGAAAAAGGTTGAAGATATTCATATACTCTATTTGCCGACCTATCGAAGAATTGAACAAGAATTGAGGGTTGTACTTGAAGGTCGAATTGATGAAGATGATGTTAGAAATCGTAGATTAATGCGTTCTAAAGAAAGAAGTAATTTTACAGAACTCATAGAATTCGGTATGCGCGATGTCGATACCGCAATTAACGATACTTTGATAAACTTGAAGGATTCATTTAGGTCAAATCTTAATGAGTTAACATTAAGTTATTTAGGAGATATCGTGGATAAAAAATATGATACATCAAGTATTGAAAAATTAGATTTTATTGATGATAGTACTATTCATAAAATAATGAATAGAGTGGATGAAACTATTCTTTCTAAACAAAGAAAGGATAAATTATTTGAGGTAATACGAGATATAAAAGAAAGAGGTGATCAATCTGAACATAATAAAGTTATATGTCATTATTTTCTTAAATTGTATGAATCATATAACGAATTGAATTTGAAAGAAACTGCAATAAGAAATTTTATAGATGTTTGTAATGTATACTTGAATAATAAAACAATACATTATGATAGCCAAAATTTTAATTATGTTATCAAATCTATATATAATGATGATGAAATTAAACTATTTCAATTATCCTCTGGAGAAAAACAAATAGTTTCATTATTTAGCCATTTATATTTATCTAGTAGAAATAATTATTTGGTTTTAATTGATGAACCTGAATTATCATTATCAGTTAAATGGCAAAAAATGTTTTTGGAAGATGTAAGGAAAGGTGAATTCTGTTCAGGATTGGTAGCAGTAACACATTCTCCATATATATTTGACAATAGTTTGGATGAATATGCTCATGGAATTGAAGAATTTAGAAAATAGTAATATGGGAATAGTTGATGCTTTAAGAAAAGAACGAAATGGGCGTACGGTACCTTTACTTCAATTTCTTTCCGAATATAAGAATGATGTGAAAATTTATTATGGATTTGTTGAAGGTAAAGATGACCTTTCATATTATAGGAGAATTATCAAAGATAAGATAGATATAGATTGTAAAATAGTATTATATCAATCTAATGGAAAAGGAAATGTAAAATATGTGTTTGATGAGATTCGTAAAAACAAAAATATTTCTAAGGAAAGAATTGTTTATTTTATGGATAGGGATTTGTCAAGTTTTGTAGAAGATAATAATCTTATAATAGATTCGCATGTATATATTACTGACAATTATTCTATTGAAAATGACATTCTTAATGCTGAAACTTTAGAGGTTGTAATGCAAGATATTCTGGGGTTCTGTGCAACTCCGATGGAAGAACTACATAAATTGAAAGAATTATATAATCTGCAATTTTGTGATTTCTTGGATAAGATGTTGCCTATAATGGCAAACATAATTATGTGGAAAAGAAGGAATTATAATCCTGGAAATTATAATAATTTTAGGTTCAAGACAACTTTAGCGGAAAAATTCGCCTGTAACTAATTGTCTTATAGTTTATTATTAAGATTTTTTTGTACTGCAGATTTTCACAAGACAACTTTACGCAAAAAATAGGCTTGTAACAATCTGAATTTTAGTTGT
>JAZNJG010000149.1:0-17061 GCA_045577945.1 Bacilli bacterium
CTATCTTTTGAATAATAATATCTTAGTCCACATAACCAATCGATTATATCAATAAAGAGTACACAACATAATAATATAAAGAATCCAATTGTTAAAATATTAAAGTATAATTCATCTTTTTCTAAAATCTTAGTTAGATGATTAATACACCATTCCCATGTGAACACTTTATTTAAAAGTAACAAATAAAACAATGATACTAAACACATAATTATATATATTATTCTGAATAATACATTTGGCTTTCGTATAACTTTTTGTTCCTTTTGCTCTTCTTTTTCTAATCTTTGTTCTGCTTCTTCATAAAACCTATAAAATTTTTTCTTTGAAAGTTTTAAAAATTTTTTTGTTATCTTTATTTTTTCTCTTTTAGTTAACTGTTCATTTCTAATAATGCTTCCAAAATGAATCGGATATCCATTAAATACATATCCAAATTCTTCTATTGAATATATATTAGTTTGATATAATTCATTTTCATCAGAAAATTTAAAATTATTTGAACATTTTGATAAATTTTCAAGAGCTTTCTCAGAGTATACAAAAGGAGAAGACATTAAAACTTTATCTTTTATTTTGATAAAATCACTTTTTTCAAATAAAATGTTTCTTTTATTGTATTTTATTTCTTTTGTATCTGTCCCTATATTAGTATCAAAAAATATTTCCCCTCTTGAAACTTCTTCGCTATTTTGCTCTATTTCTTCATTAACTATCTTATTATCAAAGTTATTATTATTCATAAATGTTAATTATTTCCTTTTTAAGACATAAAAAGTCAAGATTTCTCTTGACTTAATTAACTTCGTATTCGTACAATTGATCCGCATATGCTGACCACGATTTATTTTGGGCATACATTTTTAAAGATCCTTTTGGAACATATATTTTAACATCTTTTGTTAAGTTGAATTGAGGATTACCTGTTCCACCAATCTTTAATGTATTCGGATTATATGCACTTATATATATGTTTTCAAGAGAACTACATCTATTGAATGCGTCATTGCTAATTTCTACTTTAGATTCTACAGAACTAATATGAATTTTAACTTCTGCGTAAACTTGTGGGTTATCTCTGAACTCAACTCTAATTGTAGCATCACCAGTTGAAGATGCAAAAACTTCACCTGTATCAGCATTAACTGTAACACATGATTGTGAAGAACTCCACTTAACTGAACCAGTACCTTCTGTTTCAACTTTAAGAATTAGGATTTCTCCCTCTTCCATATCATATGCACCTTTAATAGTTAAAGGAGTTTCAGTATCACCATATGATATAGATGAAAGTTCTTCATTACCAAGGATTACTTCTGTTTCTCTTAAGAATGTAACAGTTTTTAATCCTCTACAACCTGTAAACGCCATAGAGCTAACTTTATCTACTGATTGAGGAATAGTAAGTTCTTCTAGTTTTGTACATTGGAAGAATGCATATTCACCAATTGTCTTAATTCCTTCAGGGATAGTAAGTTTACTCAATTTACTTGCAGGGAATGTAAAGCAAAGAATTTTTGAGAAACGATAAAATGCATATGAGCTAATTTCAGTAACAGGAGTACCATTTATTTCTGTTGGAATAACCATTTCTTTTGGATTTCCCACATTTCTAATTATTTTAATATAATCTTTATTTTCAGATATTGAATACAATAAATTTTCATCTTCAGTTTCATAATATACTTGTGCTAACCAAATTTCATTTGGTTCATTTCCTAGTTTTTCACCAGTTAATGAAATTGGTGAGCAGAAGTAGATTCCGCTTGTATTTGTATATAAATATAATTCTAATTTTTTTTCAGCTCCATTTATTAAAGCATCTACTTCTAATTTATAATAAGCTTGAGGACTCAATTCACTTGAAAAATCACATTCAATCACAACTTCAGCTTTTTTTGTTTCAATAGTAGTAGCTCCTAAATCAGCAAAATAAGTACCTTTTAAAAATTCATCTAAATCAGCTTGATCTGGGTAGAATGTCTTACCTACTTTTGTAGCTGCATCCGTTTTATTTTCCGTATTATAATACGCATTTATTCCTTCAACATATTCTTCCCAAAGGTCACTTGCTTCTTGAGCAGAACATCCTATTAACGTAAATGGTATGATAAATATCAACATCAATAAAAAAACTTTTACTTTTTTCATACTTCCTCCAAAGTTGTTTTAATTATATTATAAACATATTATACAATAAAAAAATAATTAATGCAATAATAATTTTGAGTATGTTTATAAATTATTCATTTTTTTGTCGTTTAATGTGTTTTTATATTTTTATTTTTAAAATATACTAAATCAATTTTTCAAATTTTATTTATTTAAAAGTCCGTTATCATTCAAATATTTGAAATATCCTGCAACAGCTATCATTGCGGCATTGTCTGTACAATATACCATTTTAGGGAAACATAATTGAATGCTCAAATCATTATCTTTGTTCAAATCATCTACGGCTTTAGATAAACTTTCTCTCAAACCCTTATTTGCGGCAACACCTCCAGCCACAACAATTTGATTTACATTGTATTCTTTAGCAGCTTTTATAGTCTTCGTAGTTAAGACTTTAGTTACACTATTTTGGAAAGATGCGGCTAAATTAGGAATATTTATTTCTTCATTTTTCATATGTGCTTTATTTACTAAGTTTAGTACCGCAGATTTTAGCCCTGATAGTGAAAAATTATAACTATCCTTATCCATAAAAACTAAAGGTAGGTTATACACAGGCTCACCCTCATGAGCTAGTTTATCCACTTTTGGTCCGGCAGGATACTGTAAATTCATTACTCTTCCTACTTTATCATAAGCTTCTCCTACTGCGTCATCTAGAGTTTCACCTAACACTTCAAAATCATAATGTTTTTTCATATAAACTAGTTCAGTATGTCCACCACTGACAACCAATGCCAAAATAGGAAACTTAAAATCATTCTCTATTTGATTAGCATATATATGCCCCACAATATGATCTACTTCTATATATTTAATCCCATGCGCTAAAGCAAAAGTCTTTGCGGCATTAATCCCTACTAATAATGAGCCAATTAATCCTGGTTTACCTGTTACCGCAACTAAATCTATATCTTTAGGAGATACGTTAGCTTCTTTCAAAGCCTGATCAAAAACATATGTAATCTTTCGAATATGGTGTCTACTAGCTACTTCAGGAACAACTCCACCATAAAGTTTATGAATATCTATTTGTGTATATATAACATTAGATAAAACTTTTTTTCCGTCTTTTACAATACTAACACTAGTTTCATCACAACTTGTTTCCACACCTAAAACTATCATTTTTTCACCTCTAATATCAAAACTAAAGCATTCTCTCCATTTCGGTAATACCCATTACGAGTATGAGAATATTTAAATCCAAATTTTTCATATAAACTAATTGCTTTTTCATTACTTTCTCTAACTTCAAGTGAAATAGAAGGAGCACCAATTGCTTTAACCAAATCAATCAAAAAAGACAATAATAAAGATCCAAAACCATTTCCTTGATATTCTGGAACTATTAGGAAATTGATAATTTCACTATGATCTTTTTCTATCCAGCTACCAATATATCCTCCGAATTTTTCATCTACCTCTAATACAAAATAATATGCAAAAGGATTCATTTTAAGTTCAGTATAAAGCATATCAAACCCTAAACTGCTATCAAACGCTTCTTCTTCAGCCTTTATTACATCATTGATGTCCTCAAGAACCATCGGCCTAACTAAATAGTCATCAAACTTTTGGTCTATTTTGTTCATTATTTCATCTTTAATATCCATATTAAGAATTAGCCTTTCTTAAATAATTAGGAACTAAATCATGCAAGTCATCTACTTTTCTTGACATTTCAATTACTTGTTTTTCATTGATACTATAACTTCCCTCACTAATTACTTGGGCATTATTAGATTCAATAAGTTTATTAGCTTCATCGTTTGGCAAAAAACAGTCATCAACTAATATTTCTCTTTTACCATTTAACATTTTAAAAATTTGTAAATATGAATGTTCTTTCTTTGCAACTGATAAAACACCATATGTCCCATCTTTTACATATCCGCTAGAACAATACGTTAGGCTACTGACAACCTTCAAAGGTAGTTCTAGTGTATAACATGCCATTTTTGCTACAACCATACCAATTCTTAATCCGGTGTAAGACCCAGGGCCCTCCCCAACAATCACCTCATCAAAATCTGAAAGTTTCATATTGTTTAAAGTCAATCCTTCTTCAATTACTCCTAACAAATTCTCAGAATGATTATTATGGCTTATTTTTTCTTTTTTAAAAAGTATTTTTTCTTTTTCGTTATCATAAAAACTTACATATAAATATGTTGTTGAAGAATCTATCATTAAAGTTTTCATATCTATTTCCTCGTTTAATTATAATTTATTTATTACATCAATATATTTTGGATTATTACTAAAGATTTTAATGGTTCTACTTGTGTCATCATTTATGGAAATCTCAATTTGAAGTCTTTCATTCGGAATGATGGCATCAATATTATTTGCCCATTCTATTACCGTCACTCCTCCAAGTTCAAAATATTCTTCTAAATAGTCATCTCCGCTATTATTATCTATTCGATAGACATCCATGTGATATAAAGGTAATCTTCCTTCATATATTTTCATAATAGTAAACGTTGGACTATTGATAACTCTAGTTATGTTCAATCCTTTTCCAATGCCTTTTGTTATTGTTGTCTTTCCTGCCCCTAAGTCACCTTCCATTGTAATTACCATATTAGGAAAAGAAAGGGCTCCAAGTTTCTCACCAAACTTTATCATATCTTCGTAATTGTTTATATTAATTATTTTGATGTTATTATCTTTCATATTGTTAATCATACACCTTTGCTACATTAGATATTTTTAATATTAAATTCTTATTTATATATTATACCACTTTTATTTGTTTTTTTAAAGAGTTATGAATTTATTTTTTCTAAATATTGTAATACACTTATACTAATTATTTTGGCAATTTCTAATTGATATTCTTCATTATTAAGTTTTTCGAACTCATTATCATTTGATATAAACCCTACCTCCACTAAACAACCAATACTTTTTGCATTATTTAATAGGTATTTATCATCACATATTTTATAATCTTTATTCTTTTTTGTAACTAGGTTTAAATTCTGTTGGATAAGTTCAGCTAACAAGATATTTTGTTTATTATTTATACAAAAGACCTGTGCACCACTAACCGATTGCATATCGAAATGATTTACATGAATAGATATAAATAATTTATTTTTATTTATCACTTCACATCTTTTATTTAAATCTTCTATTTTTCTAATTTTCGCTTTAGGGCTTGCTAAATCATAGTCCCCTAGCCTAGTCATTTCTACTATATAACCCATACTTTGTAATTCATCTCGTAAATGATATGCAAGTTTTAAATTAATGTCTTTTTCAAATATCCCATTTCTTTCACAACCACCATCTTTTCCTCCATGACCTGGGTCAATACAAATTGTATTGCTTCCTTTTATTGTTTCATTTGTAATACTTGGTAAGGAAAATCCAAATAATATAATCATTAATAATTCTAAAATTTTATACATTAAACCACCTAATAAAGTATATTCTAAAAAAATAAAAAACTGCTTAAATCAGCAGTTTTTTCATTATTTCTTAAGTAAAGTTAATACATTTTTCTTGTATGTTTCAACTCCTTCTTGATTAAATGGATTTACTCCTAAAATATACCCACTCATCCCACAAGCAAACATAAAGAAATATAATAAATATCCTAATGAATATTCTGATACATTCTTAATCGTAATTAATATATTAGGAACTTGGCCAGATACATGAGCTTGACAAACCCCTTTAACAATTTGATTTTTAACAAATTGTATTTTCTTTCCAGCTAAATAATTTAAATTATCAAAGTTATTTTCATCTTTAGGAATGGTAATTTCAAATGAATCTTCTTCCACATCAATAACAGTTTCAAACATGTTTCTGATTCCGTCTTGAACATATTGACCAAGAGAATGTAAATCAGTTGAATAAACCAACGAAACAGGAAATATTCCTTTATTATTTTTCCCTTCACTTTCGCCATATAGTTGTTTCCACCACTCGCCCAAAAATCTAAATTTTGGTTCGTATGAAACAAGAGCTTCAACTACTTTTCCATTGCTATAAAAGATGTTTCTTAGAGCAGCATATTGCATTGCGGCATTATCATCAAATGGTAAATCTAAACACTCTTGACTACAGTTTATCGCACCTTTTATTACTTCATAAATGTCATATCCCGCATAGCATAATGGCAATAATCCCACAGCAGTAAAGATTGAATATCTTCCTCCTATTGAACTAGGAATATAGAATTCATAATAACCATTTTCTACAGCTTCATCATGTACCAAACTAGACATTTCAGATGTCGTAGCAACTATATATTTATTATATGAAGGCCCATATTTTTCAATTAATAGTTCTTTAACAAATCTAAACGCTAATGCTGGTTCTAATGTTTTTCCAGATTTTGAAATTATATTCACACAGAAATCAGTATTTCTTAAATATTCTAATGTTTGTTTTAAATATTGTGATGAAACATTATTCCCTAAAAAGATTACTTCATAATCAGGATTTTGATAATAATCACTTAAAAAATCAATTGCTGCTTTAGATCCTAAATAAGAACCTCCAATTCCAACAACTACCATACATCTAGAAATTTCATGTAATTTTGATGTTATTTCTTTGATAGATTCAACATCCTTTTCTTGAATCTCAAGAGGATAGTCGACCCATCCCGTAAAATCTTTTCCAGCTCCGTTTTTACTCATCAAAACTTTTCGAGCTTCTATCGTTTTTTGTTTAAATTCTTCAAGTGTTTTATTAGTAATTTCATCCTTTAAACATTGATATTTAATATTAATTTCTTTCATAACGCACCCACTTTAATTATTTTTTCCCTCATTCTGAAGCGTTGGAACAGCCACAAACATTAATATACCAGCACCTAAAAATACTGATAATAATCCTATTTGAGCAGTCTTGATAGTCAACAATAGTATCGTTCCTAGAATTAATGCACTTCCAGCACATACGCACTTGATTATCATTTTCTTTTTATCATATGAACCTAAAAGAAATTCTCTAACAATTAATCCTAAAGGAAGAACCCCACAAAAGCAATAAAAACAACATGAATATCTCACATAAGATAAAACAACTCTATCTTCATTTTGATAGAAAATAAGCACTGCAAGCAGAAACAATGTTGTTAATATTAAGCATATCTTATATATTAAATTTCCTAAATTCTTTTTATTCATATTATTGATCGACGTTTTCTACGCCAACAACTCCTTCTACTTCTTCTAAAAGTATTGATTCTATACAATCCTTTATTGTTGAGTCAAGACTTCCGCAACCGACACAAGCACCTAACATTTTAATGTATACAATCCCTGTTTCAGGTTCAAATCGCACGAATTCTGTGTCTCCACCATCATTTTGTAAGTATGGTCTAATTCTATTCAATATATTTTGAATTTTTGTTTCTATTGCTAATACATCCATAAATTTAAATACTCCTAAAATAAACTATTCCGTAGTATTTATATTATATCATAATTTTTAAAAATAGTAAATACTAAATAAATGTTATTATATTTCATTAATTATACCAATCAATTGCTATAAATTATGCCATTAGGTATTTCCCCAGATATGACAAGCATCGCCAAAGGTATTGAAGATTCTACTTTTGTAGTTTTTTTATTTAAAGGCACCATTATTTCCACATTTACTGTCACCTTCAAATATACACTTAGAATGCTATTATTTATCCCATATTCTTGTACCTCAGTTATAATATCTGTCTCAAATGATGATACTGGCCTTATTTTAACATTAAACCCATATTTAGAATCATTAAATATTAACTCACTAAAGATTATACTATAAGGGATAAAAACTTTATCCATAGCAAATTCCTCTGTTTTCTCACCTAGTATTACATTAGCTTTTTTTAATATATTATTAAACATTACTGTATTAATAGCTTTATTTTCTTTTGTAATGATATTATTGTTGTCAATAAGGGAAATTATTTCATCATTTAAGATTGATGCAATTGTTAATGAGGCATTTGTTATTGCTTTTTCTTCAATATAAACTCTTACTCTTTCACTATAATATTCCTTAGCAAACTTCATAAAAGAAAACATAATTATTGTAAAAAGCAGTAATGCTATGTATCTTAACTTTCTTGTTTTCTTTTTTTTAAATTTATTATATTTATTATTTACTTTTTTAATATTTTTTATTCTCATAGTATATTATATTAATATAATTAATTATTATAATTAATAAATATAATTATTAAATTTATATTTATATTTTTTAATATTTAACACATAATATAGTGAGGTGAATAACATGTTATGCAAAGACGTAATGACTAAAAATATTATAAAAGCTTATAGAGATACATCAATACAAGAGGCCTCTGAATTAATGGCTAAAAATTCAATAGGTTTTCTTCCTGTTGTATATCGTGATACAAGTATACTTGCGGGGATAGTTACTGATAGAGATATAATCACAAGATGCATATCAAGAAAAATGGATACTTCAAAACCCATAAGTGATATTATGACCCCAAAAATTGTAACAGTAAAAGAGTCTGATGATATTTCAATTGCTATATCAAAAATGGCAGACTATCAAATCCATAGAATTATAGTTATTAATAATTCAACACAGCTCTCAGGGATAATCACTATCAAAGATTTATCCATGAATAATGAAACTAACAAATATATCAATGAACTTATGAGAGAAATTTCCATTCCTAACCCACAAGTTCACAAACCGCAGGAATATCTAAAATGTGAAGATTTCCCTTTATAATACTTTCATTATCTTTAAGATAAATGTAAAAACAGTCAGGTTATTCCTGACTATTTTACTTTTTATTATAATTTTATTATTTTACTGATTTTCTTAATAAGAACAATTGCCATAGCTTCAATACCTTCTTTTCTGCCTATATACCCAAGTTCTTCTCCCCTAGTTGCTTTAATATTAATTTGAGTAGGGGAAATATTTAAAACTTTGGACATACTTTCCTTCATTGCATCGATATATTTACCAATCATAGGCTCTTCAATCAAAACTGTTGAATCTATATTGCATATCTCATACTGTTCTTTTTCAAGCATTTTTTTTACTTCTTTTAAGAAATATTCAGAACTTATATCTTTATATTTATCATCTTTATCAGAGAAATGTTTACCTAAATCTCCCAAACCTAATGCTCCAATTATTGCCTCTGTTATTGCATGGACAAGAACATCGCCATCGGAATGAGCTAATTCGCCCTTAGTAAAAGGTATCTCTTGCAAACCAATCATCAATTTTCTTCCTTCTACAAGTTTGTGAATATCTCTAGATTGACCAATTCGATACATCATTTCCCTCCTAATTTATTTAGATATAATTCAATAATTTCTAAATCTTCTATTGTTGTTAATTTTATGTTTCGTTTATCTCCTTCAACAAAATAGACATTTTCACCATCAGAGTACTTTTCTACTGCTTCCATATCATCAAAAACCTCGTCTCCATTTTCAGATGCTTTTTTTAAAACATTCCTTAAAAGTTCCGTTTTACATCCTTGAGGAGTTTGAACAGAAATTAAATTATTACGATTCAAAGTTTTAACGATTCCATCACAAGTCTCTTTAATTGTATCTGTAACTTTTAAAGACACAGTCACAGCATTACTATAATAAAATCCGTCTATTACTCTATCAATTAACTCTTTAGTAATGACTGGTCTAGCCCCATCATGAACTAATACATAATCACCACTTACTTTACTTAAACCATTTAGAACGCTTTTATTTCTCGTATCTCCACCAGAAACAAATTTAATTTCTTTATTATCTAAATTAACATCTCGCAAATAACTGGTTAATGCCTCAACATCATTATGAACAACAATAATCTCATTACATCTATCATCATTAAAGAACAAATCAAATGAATATCTAAATACTGGTTTATTATTAATTAAACAATATACTTTATTTATGCCATTATTAAATCTTGTACTTTTTCCAGCAACTAAAAGTATTACAGAATATTTCATATCTTTAATCATCATCTTTCAAGAAACTATTATCTAAGTCCACTAAAGATTTTATCTTTTCAAAAGAATAATCAACTGTTTCTACAGATTCTTTTTTAGGTGAATAAATACTATAATCTTTTTCATAGCCTTCTTCGTTTGCTAGTGCTAATGAGACATTTAGAGCATTAATAAAATCCTTTTCATCTTTTATCATTTCAGAAGAATATACTAATCCAACTTTATTTTTGATTTCAATATCTTTATTACCAAAATCCATATGATAATATAACAAAATTGAAACGCCATTATAAACATTACTAATGATATTATTAAAATTATTAATGTCTTTTACAAGAATGACAAATTCATAATCATTAACTTTTATAATTACATCCTTTTCTTCTAATAACTCTTTTCTAATTGTTCTAATATATTTATTCACTAATTCTTTTAAAAAGCTACTTTCATTTTTAGTTTGTTCATCATTTATTAATGATGAAAGTGATAACATTACGCCACCAAAATCACTATTTTCAAAGATAGCATCTTTTATTTCCTGAACTAAATCTTCAGATTTTTTATAAAGTTTTTCAGTATTCTTTTGCAATAACGATAGTACAACTGTAACTTTTCCATCATGATACTTCTTAGCCATTTCAAACATTTCTAATCCCATATTGGTCTTTAATCTAAAAGTAGCGATTTTATTTTCATTACTTGAAATAGCATTAGTAAAATTATCTAAATCTTCTTCAAAAACATAATCTTTTAAATCAGAATATTTTAAATAAGGAGATTGATTTCCTAGTTTTAATCTTAAACTTTCATTTAGTATTAATTTAGCATTGTTTAAATCTCCACTATAAATAGCCATTGGCATATAAACATCTTTAATAGTATCATAGATGGAATCTATCTTACTATCATCATTTTGTTTAGTATTTCCAAATACCACATATCCGTAAATTTTGTCCTCATCTTCAATCGCTTTTTTTTCTAAAGATATACTCACTTTAACGCCATCACAATCAAAGTCTACATTTGTTGATAAATTATCTTTCTTTAAATAATCTATAAACTCTTTTAATGACAATTGTTTGTTATCAATCGTTATAGAAGAAACTTCATCAGCCCATTCTTTAGTACTAGAAATATTCAACCTTTCATAAAACTTTGAAGTAAAATTAATCAAATTTCCTTTTTTATCTAAATACGCATAAATATTTAGACCAAATGATGATGGAATATTTTTTAAATAACTATTATAACTAACTTTATACACTAATAATATTACCACAACAATTGCTAAAGCAAATAATACTATAGCACCAATTAAATATGGATTATTTAAAAATGATTCTAAAAACATAATACTTGCTCCTATTTAGATTCTAGATAATTATCTAAGAAACGAGCTACACGATCAACTGTTAGTTCTAAGTTTATATTACCAGATGATGTTAATGAAATATTACCAGTTTCTTCAGAAACAACTATCGTGATAGCATCATATTTTTCACTAATACCAATTGCGGCACGGTGTCTTGTTCCTAACATTTTAGGAATGTCATAATTATCACTTAAATCGTAATATGCACCTGCACAGGCAATACGATTATTTCTAATAATTACACCTCCATCATGACAAGCTGTTCCAACAGTAAAAATCGTTGTCAAAATTTCTTGTGTAATGTCTGCATTTATATTTATTGCTTTTTCAATAACCTTATCTAAATTATCTCTTCTTTCAAATGTGATTAAAGCACCAATTTTATTTTTTGATAAATGTTCAATAGTACTACAAATAATTTTAATTGTTGCTTCTTTTTCTTGTTTAGAATTATATGTATTAATTCCACTATCTCGAGTTTTCTTACCCTCAAGAAATAATCTTAATTCTTGATGATACAATAAAACATATATACCAATTATCCATCCACCAATTTGTCTTAAAAAACTAGCTACTATTGGTAAATTTAAAAGTAGTGATGCAACATATAACGCTACTCCAAACCCCACAACAATCAAAAGTCTGGAAATCTTTATCTTCTGCTTTATATGAAATACTAACAAGAAAATTATTATTAATATTAATAACACGTCCAATATCAACCTTATTATACCCTCATATCCAGACGTACTTTCAGCACTAAAATAATTATCTATAAAGAATTGTTTTATACTATCCATACTCTATTCCTCACTTCTTTTAATCTTCATCTCCGAAAACAAATAAATCATTAATCATTCGTAATCTTTTTTCATCTACAACTTGTTTTGATAAAAAATATTTAACTAATTCTTCATCCAATTCATCTATAGCCAAATCAATTGGCTGATTATTACTTTCATCTAATTGCATATAATCTGCACCAGATTCAACTAAACACTTCACCATCTGAATATTCCCAGCAATCGTGGCAATATGGACTCCTGTTTGTTCCATCTCACATGTTGCATTTAAATCCGCTCCATGTTTTATCAATAAATTAACAGCTTTTATATCATCTTTAATAATAGCTTTGTGAAGAGGAGTCTCTCCATTATCATTTGCAAGATTTACTCTAACTCCCATCTTCAAAAAAATAGTTAAAAGTTTTTCATTTCTTAATGATATGGCTAGATGTAATAATGTATTACCGCCATAATCTTGAGTGCTTTGATCAACACCTTCATTTATCAATTGATTTAATCTAGTTTGAATATATGAATACTTTTGAGACTCACTTTTTACAAGCTTCATAAACTCTATCATTTTCTTCCTTGAACCACTAGCCATCGATTTCCTCACATAATTTTCTAACAAATTTCTTTGGACCATCAATTAAATCCAACATAGTCTTAATAATAAACTTATGTCCTGCGTTTATATAAGTCTCTCTTATATCACGAATATTACTGTAAACATCATAAACATTACCATTACTAAATAAAATCATAATAGTCACTAGTTCATCACTATTCTTCTTTTTTACAGCCAAATTAAATCCATTCCATGGGAAAAATACTTCATAACCCAAGTCTTTTAACATTTGAGCTATCAAATTAGTCATAGCATCATTTTCTCTTTCATTAAAGATGTTTTTATTATTCACAATATCCTTAATCATCTTTGTAAAGTAAGAATCGTTTTCGTTATGTAAATAGTTTTTATCATCAAATATAATTAATTGTTTCGTTGGTAATGTTAATATTTCAATATTGTTTTGGGAAACAATTTGAGAATTTTCTCCACAATATTCACTAAGAACTAAAACATTATAATCACTATGAATATAATTATTAGCTCCTAAATCAACGATATTTATGTTATTGTTCAAAAAGTTGATAATTTCAACTTCTGGAATACCATATTGTAAAAATACTTTACTTAAGTTTTCATAATATTCTCTTTGTAAAGCAATATCCTTGATAAAGATATTAAATTTTGAATCTTTATTCTTTAGGTATATTGAAAAGATATGTTCTTCTAATTTGTTGTTAATTACTCTAACACCGATATTGTCTTTAAGTGTATTTTTATAAGGGCAATCTGCAAAGTGTAATGAATAAGTGATTTTTCTTGGACCTTGCACAAATCTCTTTCTAAACAGTACGCTTTCATAACTTCCTATCAACGAGATAAGGTTTTCATTTACTATATTATTACTTTGATAATCCCCCGCAACTATTAATTGCTTACTCTTAAAGATATCTATCATATTTCCGCTTGTCATCATATGTGCTTCATCAAGTATCATTACATCAAACTGATTTTTATGTAGATATTCATTTGCATATTTGTTTGTGGAAAGTATAATACTTGCCCTACATATATTATCATTTTGGTGATGAGTAAAGACACTTGCTTTAGGTGCTTGGTAATAAGTTTTTTCTAAAATATCTCTACTAATCTTTTCTCTAAGCATATCATCTAAGTTAACTATATCGTTCAAGACTTTAACGTATGTATTGCTATCGTTCAAAACAACTCTTTCTGATATAGTTTTATCAATTATATATTTATAATAAATATAAGCTAATCTCGATGAAATCTTATAAGTATCTTCAGTAGTCAAAATATATTTAATCAAATTCTTTAATTCATACTTATCTAAAACTCTTAATTGTTGAGTTATATTTAAATAATAACCTAATTCTTCTTTAGCTTCTAGTAAATTACTCAATGCGCTGATATTCTTTTCAATACTACTATAGTAATATCTGCTAGTTCCATCATCAAAATATTTACCATATAGATTAAGTATTCCACCCATTTCAGATATTAAATCAGAAATTTTATAAGCTAATTCTTTTAATTCTGTAATTTTTGCAAACGAATTTTTAGCTTTATTGTTATCGTTAAAATCTTCTAAATATAAGTCAAATACCTGCATCAATTTTTTTATCTCTGCACAATTTGTTTTTTCTCCTTCATATAGAAAATCAAAAAGTCTCTTATAAATATTATTTGTGCGAAGAGCCATCATCAGATTTTTATTTTCTTCTAATGCGTTTTGAATTTCATAGTATTCATATGCATGAACTTCATCAACTTCTTTATTTATAATAACAGCATATAATCTATCTTGTGATAAATATAACTCTTTAATATAATCACAGAACTCTTTTAATAAATTATACTTATCTAAAAGAGAAAGACCGTCATATTTAAAAGAAAAGTTTTCAAAATATTCACATCTACTGTCTAATGCCTTTTTCATCTCAACAATATTATTAAATAATTCATAAATTTGTTTATGATTGTTTTTTGAAAATGATAAAATAAAATCGTATATTTTTTTACGATAGTTCTTTGATTTCAAACTTTCGTAATATACTTCCAACTCTTCAACTGCTTTCATAACAGCATCGTGATTAGAATAAGAATCTTCTGTTAACTCATGATATTCTTTTTCTAGTTTGTTTTTCTTCTTAACTAATGCGCCTAAATTGGTATTTATTTGTAATTTATTATTGGCATTTTTGTAGAATTTTCTACTACTTAGCATTTGTTCGTATTTTTCAATATCAACGTTAATACTATTAATTGTTTCTGATAAAACAAGAATCCTTTGTTTATATGATTCATTCTTGTTGTTAATAAAGAATGTCAACATTTTCCCACAAATATTATTATTTAGATATATATCAATAAGACGGTAAACATCATCAATTTGTTCACCTTTTAACATATAATCTAGGTCTATCATTTGTGTCAAAGATTTTGTACATTCTTCGAACTTATTAAGTTCATAAATAGTACTTGCCACAATATCATCAATTTCACTTCGGTAAAAAATGATTGTCTCAACATTCTCTTCTTGGCCTTCTTTGAAGAACTTTCCGTAGAATGTTGATATTTCTTTTTCAATATCAATTGACTTTAAATTAATATACTTATTATCAATACTTTCTACGTCACGATTATAGTTCTCTATTTCTCTTTCCATTTCTGAAAACTTTCTCTTTGCTTCAAAATATACTGATAAATCAGATAACCATTTTTCAGGGTATCTAGTAATATCAATATCTTTTAATGGCTCTAGACATCTTTTCATTGAAGAAAAACTAGTAATTATCTTTAATCCATAGTTTTCTAATTCTAATTCCAACTCACGCAATGTCTTGAAACTTTCGTTCAATTTAAATAATACATTAATAATTCCATTAATATGTACTATGTCACGATCATATGGAATATTACTCCATAAGCTTTCTTTTATGCTACCAAGTTTATTATGGTTATATTCAAGCGCAACTAAAGCATTATATATAGTTTTAAATCTCTTTTTGTGTAAATCAAATAATTTATCATCTATTGAAAGTTCAAGCTCTTTTATTTCATCAAAAGATTCAATCAAGAAAAATCTTTTAAGAACATCTAAAAATTTGTAATCAAAAGTAATACAATTCATAGATTTTTCAAAATCCGTAGTATAGATTTTCTTCTCTTTCATAATAGCTTTTATTTGATCACCATTAGTTATTTTCTTAAACTCTGGCGCCACTTCTTTTTCTAAATCATCTTTGTTTGTTATCTCACAAAGATTGATTACTGCCTTATTCAAATGTAATTTTTTTAAAAAATTATGAACTTGATTAATTGATTCATATGAATCACTTACATATATAACCTTCTTTTTATGATATAGTAAGTTCACAATAATATTCATTAATGTAGTCGTTTTACCCGTACCTTGAGCACCAGATATTACAACACTGTTTCCACTAACCGCTTTTACAATAATTTCTTTTTGTTTATTAGTTAAATACGGTGACAAATATAATCTTTCTTTGTTAATTTTTCTTTCAACATTAAAGATAGATTTCATTTGCTTCTTATTTGGCAAAATTATCTCACTCTTCTTCATTTCAACAAAAGTTAAATAATTATCTATTCTAACAGAATTAGGGAAAGTTTTTTCCAAATTATGTATTGTCCTATCTAAAGAATAGATATCTGTATATGTCTCATTTTGTAAAAATTGAAGTTTATTTGAATTTTGAATAATTGTATATAAAGCAGGATTTTCAAAAGGTCGAGAAATCATCTTAATATATGTATTTTGATATTCAAAAAACATTGTAATTGGTATAAATATTATAGGGGCAAATTTATCCTTTTTTTCATAATCTCGATAAAAATATAAACCATATGTTAACACCAAACTTATCAATGGATTATTCTCCATTAATTTTCGATAAAAGTAAAATGGAAGATTATTTTTAATAGTCTCATTAACACTTGAACTATTGCCCAAACCTTTATTTTGAATTGGATAATAGGTAACTTCATCAATATTAATTACTTCATTATTTAATAATCTTCTAATTACATTAGTGTCTACCACACCTAATTCCAAATAAAAATTATTATCTAAAATGTTTTTAAGATGATTGTTATTATTTATTTTAAATGGTATCTTATTATTTTTTTCCAT
>JAZNJG010000150.1:0-12033 GCA_045577945.1 Bacilli bacterium
AATATTAAAAAAACATTATCTATTAATTGCTTTAAATAGCGTTTTATGGTATAATATGTCAAGGTGAAATTATGAACAATAAATCTAATGAAAATGCTATTAAAGATAATAAAAATAGAAAAACTCATATCAGCTCAACTAAAAATGATTTTGACAAAAACCTTTTTTCTAATAAAATATTTATTGGAAAGTGCATAGATTTATCTCATGAAGGGCTAGGAGTTGTTAAGGATGATAAATCCTATTTTATTAATGATTTATTGATAGGGGAAGAAGCCAAGATAGAAATAACAAATGAAAATAAAAATTTTGGTTTTGGTAAAGTTATAAATAGATTTAGCACTTCACCTAATAGGGTATTACCTAAATGTAAATTCTTTGGGATATGCGGTGGATGTGATTTGATGCACATGACATATGAAGAAGAACTTAATTTCAAATTGAAGATGGTTAATGAGACATTTAAAAGAATTGGTCATTTGAACTTTACTATTAATGAAATAGTAAAAACTGATGATGATGAAATAGAAAGATATCGTAATAAAGTACAAATTCCTTTTAAAATGTTGAATAATAAAGCAATATGTGGTTTTTATAAAAAGAAAACCCATGAAATTGTAGAGGTACGAGACTGTTTATTGCAAACTATAGAAACATCTGAGATAAGTTTATTTATAAAGAATGTAGTTAATGAGCTAAAGATTTCTGCTTATGATGAAATAAACAAAAAAGGTGTTTTAAGACATATTTTGATTAGAAAAACCTACAATAATGATTACATGGTATGTTTAATAGTAAATGAGTTTGATAATAAAGTCGAAGAAAGTATTAAGTTATTAACAGATAAGCTTGTAATAAAATTTCCATATGTTAAAAGTGTTATTGTTAATATTAATACTAATAAGAATAATATTATTCTAGGTGATGAAAGTAAGAAGATTTATGGAGACGATTGTCTAATTGATAATTTATTAGGACTTAATTTTAAATTATCCCATAAGGCCTTTTTCCAAATAAATCACGTTCAAACGGAAAAACTTTATAGGAAAGCTATTGAATTTGCTAATATCTCGAAAGATGATGTTATTTTAGACTCTTATTGTGGAGTCGGAACAATTTGTTTAATTGCTTCAAAGTATGCTAAAAAAGCCTATGGGATTGAAATTATTCCCGAAGCAATTGAAGATGCCAAGGAAAATGCTAAATTAAATAATATAAATAATGTTGAATTTTTAGTAGGGGCTACAGAAGAATTAATCCAAGAGATAAAAGAAAATATCGATGTCTTATTTGTTGATCCGCCTAGAAAAGGATTAGATATTAAAGTTGTAGACTTTTTAAATAAATCTAAGATAGATAAAGTAGTTTATGTATCTTGTGATGTATCAACAATGGCTAGAGATTTAATGTTACTATCGGATGAATATGAACCAATTAAAGGTTGTTGTTTCGATTTATTCCCTAGAACAGCAAATGTGGAAACGGTTGTTTTGTTAAAACGTAAATAGTTAAATATACCCATTTTATCTTTTAAAGTGGGTATTTTTTAAAAAATAAATATTGAGGTGAATTATGAAAGGTTTATTGACATTAAAAGATTTAAGTACTGAAAGAATTGTTGAATTGATTGAATATGCTATTAAGTTAAAGAATGGTTATAAAGTTACATATCCAGATAAAAAGGTTGTTACGTTATTTTATGAAAATTCCACAAGAACTCATTTTTCGTTTCAATGTGCCTTGCATAATTTAGGAATTAAAGTTCTTAGTTGTGATCCTTCTAGTAGTTCTGCTAAAAAAGGAGAAACACTTTATGATACATGTAAAACATTTGAGTCATTAGGATTAGATGGTATTGTTATAAGATCTAGTCAAGATGAATATTTTAAAGAATTAGAAAATATCAACATTCCAATCTTTAATGGTGGTGATGGAAAATCTAATCATCCAACACAATCATTGTTAGATCTAATGACAATTTACGAGGAATATGGGAAATTCGATGGGTTAAAATGTTGTATAGTAGGTGATATTTCTCATTCAAGAGTCGCACATACTAATGTAGAAGTTATGAAGAGACTTGGAATGGAAGTGTATATATCTGGTCCTGAAGAATTTAACGATGGCTTCGCTGAATTTATTCCATTTGATAAAGCAATAAAAGAAATGGATATCATTATGCTTCTTCGAATTCAATTTGAAAGACATTCAGAAGGAATGACAATGAGTATTGAAGAATATCATAATAAATATGGATTGAATATTGAAAAAGTGAATCTAATGAAAGAAAATGCCATTATAATGCATCCAGCACCAGTTAATCGCGGTGTGGAGATTGCTGATGACGTAGTTGAATGTGATAAGAGTAGAATCTTTAAACAAATGCAAAATGGGGTATTCATTAGAATGGCAGTAATCTCAGAGGCTTTAGAAGGTAAACTATGATTTTAATTAAAAATGGTTCAATAATTCTTAATAATGAGTTAGTTAAAAAAGATATTTTAATAGATGATAATAAAATAATAAAGATAGATAATAATATTAACGCCTTAGCCGATAGAAATATTAATGCTGAAGGGTGTTTGATTATGCCTGGTGCAGTTGATGTCCATGTTCATCTTAGAGAACCAGGATTTGAGTATAAAGAAACTATTAAAACTGGGACCTTATCAAGCGCTAAAGGTGGGGTTACAAGTATAATGTCAATGCCAAACTTAAATCCTTGCCCAGACTCTATAGATAATTTAAATATTCAAATTGATAGAATTAAAGAAACTGCCTTAGTTAATGTTTATCCTTTTGGTTCTGTCACTATAAATGAAGAAGATAAAGAATTATCGGATATTGAAGGAATACACAATTATGTATTCGGGCTTTCAGATGATGGTCGAGGAGTCAATAATTTAGCATTATTGGAAGAGGCTATGAAATTAGCAAAAAAATATAATTTAACAATTGCATCTCATGCAGAGGATAATGTGTATAAACTTGCTAGAGAAGGAGAATATATTGCTGTTCAAAGAGAAATTGAATTGGCTAAAAAAATAGGATGTAAATATCATTTTTGCCATATGTCTGTAAAAGAATCCTTTGATGCAATCAGAAAAGCTCAAAAAGAAGGATATACAAATATAACTTGTGAGGTTGCACCTCATCATCTTGTTCTTAATAAGAATGATATAAAAAACGCAAATTATAAAATGAATCCTCCATTGAGAGGAGAAAGTGACAGATTAGCTACTATAGAAGCTCTACTTGATGGTACTGCTTGTATGATAGCCTCAGATCATGCTCCACATAGTGAGGAAGAAAAGAGCAAGGAATACGATAAATGCCCTAACGGAATTATAGGACTTGAAACTATGATACCTATTATCTATACTGAGTTTGTCAAACCAGGAATAATATCACTTAATAGGTTTCTAGATATTTTAGTTTACAATCCTATAAAAGTATTCAACTTACCTAAAAGAGATTTGAAAGAAAATATGATAGCAGATTTAGCTGTTATAGATATAACAAATGAACATAAATACACAAAAGAAGAAATTTTATCTAAAGGTAAAAATTCACCATTTATAGGGAAATCTTATTTTGGATTTAATAAATGCACAATAGTTAATGGGCAAGTAGTGTATGATATGATAAACGTTAGATAAATAATAAAATGCAAATAAGTAGATATATATATTTAAAATATTAAATAAGGGTTTAATGATTTTGTTACATTATACGAGGAGAAATAAATATGAATAATTGTAAATTAGTACTAGAAAATGGTGTAGTTTTTGAAGGTAAATCATTTGGATGTAAAAAAGAAGCCGTAGCTACAATTGTTTATAATACGTCAGTTGTTGGATATCAAGAAATTATATCTGATCCAACAAACTGTAACCAAATTTTATGTATGACATATCCATTAATTGGTAATTACGGTCTTACTGATGAAGATTATGAGTCAAAAAAATTATCTATTAAAGGAATGATAGTAAGAGAATATAATGAAGAACCTTCTAATTTCCGTTACACTACAACACTAAGTGAGAAGATGGAAGAAAATGATATCGTAGGTATTTGTGGTGTAGATACGAGATGTATTACGAGAATTATTCGAAAAGAAGGTAATATTAAAGGATTAATTTGTGATATAGATAAACCATTAGAAGAATGCATAGAAATAATTAAAAATTACCAAGATGAAGAAAATTTAGTTGAACAAGTAACTTCAAAAAATGTTTGGTATTCTAGAACACCTAATCAAATTTGTTCTATTGCAGTACTAGACTTAGGTGGTAAATTAAATTTTATCAAACGATTAAATGCAATAGGCTGTAATGTAATTATTTTCCCTTATAATGTGACAAAAGAAAAAATCTTAAAATATAAGCCTGATGGATTATTTATTACAAGTGGTCCTGGTAATCCTAAGAAATTAGCTGATGTGATTGAATTAGTAAAGAGTTTTATTGGAGAAATGCCAATATTTGGTGTCGGATTAGGATGCAATATTTTAGGGCTATGCTATGGAGCTGAAATATATAAGATGAAAAATGGACATCATGGCGCTAATTATCCAGTTAGAAATTTGGATACAAAAAAAGTAGAAATAAGTAATCAAAATCATTTCTACACTTTCGATAAAGAAAAGTTTAATAACAATTGTTTAAATAACGCTAAATTGAAAATAACACACGAAAATGTTTTAACACATGAAATTGAAGGTGTTATTGATGAAGATAATAAAGTAATTGGTCTTGAATTTGATCCAGTAAGTCCTATAGATGAAGATAGTGAAAATATTTTCTTGAAGTTCTTACAATTTATTAAGCAATCTGGAGGTAAATAAAAATGCCAAGAAGAAAAGATTTAAAGAAAATAATGGTAATAGGCTCTGGTCCTATTGTAATTGGTCAAGGTGCTGAATTTGATTATGCGGGAACACAAGCCTGTTTAGCTTTGAAAGAAGAAGGTTATGAGGTTATATTAGTTAACTCTAATCCTGCTACTATTATGACAGATTCTAAGATTGCTGATAAAGTATATATGGAGCCTTTAGATCTTGAACATGTAGCTAAAATTATAAGATATGAAAGACCAGATGGATTATTGTGTTCTATAGGTGGCCAAACAGGATTAAACCTTGGAATGCAACTAGCACGTAAAGGTATTTTAGAAGAATGTCAAGTTGAATTATTAGGTACTACGGCTGAAACAATCGAAAAAGCAGAAGACAGAGAATTATTTAAAGAATTATGTATTAGTTTAGGTGAACCAATTATTGAATCATTGATTGCTACAAGTGTTCAAGAAATAATTGAAGCAACTAATAAAATAGGATATCCAGTAATATTAAGACCTGCGTTTACTTTAGGAGGCACAGGTGGAGGATTTGCTGAAAACGAAAAAGAATTAATGGCGCTTGCTAAAAATGCTCTAAAAATGTCACCTGTAAATCAAGTTTTAGTAGAAAAGTCAATTAAGGGATTTAAAGAAATCGAATTTGAAGTAATGAGAGATAAAAATAATACTTCAATTGTTATTTGTTCTATGGAAAATGTTGACCCTGTAGGAATACATACTGGTGATTCTATTGTTGTGGCACCAGTACAAACTTTAACAAATAAAGAATATCAAATGTTGAGGACATCAGCATTAAAGATAATACGTGGTCTAAAAATTGAAGGTGGATGTAATGTTCAGTTTGCTCTTGATCCATTTTCATTTAAATATTATTTAATCGAAGTTAATCCTAGAGTATCTCGTTCATCTGCATTAGCATCAAAAGCATCTGGTTTTCCAATTGCAAGGGTTAGTGCAAAAATTGCTTGTGGCTTATTGCTTGATGAAATAGATATTGCTGCCACAAAAGCTTCTTTTGAACCATCAATTGACTATGTAGTTACTAAATTTCCTAGATTCCCGTTTGATAAGTTTACGTCAGCTAATAGATCATTGTCTACTCAAATGAAGGCAACTGGTGAAGTAATGAGTATAGGCAGATCGTTTGAAGAGTCATTACTTAAATCAATTAGATCATTAGAAAATAAAGTAAATCACTTAGAAATTGAATATTTAAAAGAAAAATCTCCAGATGAACTTTTAGAAATTATTAGTAAGCATACAGATGAGAGAATATTTGCTATTGCAGAAGCGTTTAGAAAAGGAGTAAATATTGATGATATTTACTTATTGACTAAAATAGATCGTTTCTTCTTAGAAAAAATTTATCAATTAACTAAGTTTGAAAAAATTATTGATAATAACAAATATGATATAGAAATCCTAAAAGAAGCTAAAAAGATTGGTTTTTCAGACGGATTCCTTGCAAAAAGATGGAAGGTTACTGAAGAAAAAATATACTTATTAAGAAAAGAAAACAATATATATCCAGTATATAAATATATTGATACATGTGCTGCTGAATATGATTCCTATGTACCATATTTCTATTCATCATATGAAAAAGAAAATGAATCTATTGTTACAACAAAAAAGAAAATTGTTGTTTTAGGTTCAGGTCCTATTAGAATTGGGCAAGGAGTTGAGTTTGACTATTCTACCGTTCATGCCATTTGGGCAATTAAAGAAGCAGGTTATGAAGCAATAATAATAAACAACAATCCTGAAACTGTTTCAACAGATTATACTGTATCAGATAAGTTGTATTTTGAACCATTGACATTTGAAGATGTTATGAATATTATTGATTACGAAAAACCAGAAGGAGTTGTTGTGGCTCTTGGTGGCCAAACAGCAATTAACTTAGCTTCACGTTTAGATAAAATTGGTGTTAGAATTTTTGGTTCATCGGCTCAAAGTATTGATGTAGCAGAAGATAGAAAATTATTTGAAGAAGCTATGGAAGAAATTAATATTCCAATTCCAAAAGGCTATGGTGTTTATTCTGTAGAAGAGGCTGTCAAAGCTGCAAATGAGATAGGTTATCCTGTACTAGTTCGTCCTTCATTTGTACTAGGAGGAAGAATGATGCATATAATTTATGAAGAACATATTTTAAGAGAAAAAGTACAAGAAGCTGTAGATTTCGATAATGAGCATCCAGTCTTAGTAGATAAGTATTTAGTAGGTCAGGAATGTGAAGTTGATGCAATCTGTGATGGAGATGATGTATTTATTCCAGGAATTATGGAACATATTGAAAGAACAGGTGTTCATAGTGGTGATAGTATGTCAGTTTATCCACCATATTCTTTAAAAGATAAGGTAAAAGATATTATTGTTGACTATACGACAAGAATTGGTATTAAATTAAAAATGATAGGTTTATACAATATTCAATTTATAGTTGATAAAGAAGATAACGTATATATTATAGAAGTTAACCCAAGATCTAGTAGAACTGTACCATTCTTAGCAAAAGCTACAGGAGTTGCTATAGCCAATATTGCATCTAAAGTTATGTTAGGATTTAAACTAAAAGACTTAGGATATGTTGGTGTAAATCCAGATAGAAAACGTTGGTATGTAAAATCTCCAACATTCTCATTTACTAAAATAACAGGATTAGATGCAATTTTATCTCCAGAGATGAAATCTACTGGTGAAGCAATAGGTTATGACTATTCACTTAATCGTGCTCTTTATAAATCATTAAAAGCTTCTGGAATAAAAGTTGCAAATTATGGAACAGTTTTTGTTACAGTAGCAGATCATGACAAAGAAGCTGCATTACCACTAGTTAGAAGATTTTATAACTTAGGATTTAACATTGAAGCTACAAAAGGAACTGCCAAATTCTTAAAACAAAACGGTATTAAAACAAGAATTAAGAAAAAGATTTCAGAAGGCAGTGAAGAAATCCTTGAATCTATTAAAAAAGGTTATGTGACTTATGTAATTAACACAACAAATAGTAGTGATAGTCAAAACAATGATGGAAGATTTATTCGACGTGCTGCCATAGATAATAATGTAGCAATGTTTACATGCTTAGACACAGTAAAAGTTTTACTTGATGTTTTAGAAGAGATTACAATGGGTATATCTGTGATAGATCAAGAATAAGTATAGGATTTAAACTATGAAAAATGTAATTTTAAAGATTAAAGAAAATATAAAAGTTGGTAAAGATATATACTTAATGACTTTAGAAGGAGATACATCTGAAATTAAGAATACTGGTGAGTTTATTAATATTACTGTTCCCAATTATTATTTAAGAAGACCAATATCAGTATGTGACTTTACAAACAATTCTGTAGATATTCTTTACAAAGCTTTAGGTAGAGGAACAAATGACTTGAAAGATTTGAAAAAAGGTCAAGAATTGGACTGCTTAATTGGTTTAGGAAATGGATTTGATTTAACAAAAGCAAATAATCCATTATTAATTGGAGGAGGTATTGGAATAGCTCCACTATTAGCTCTTGCAAAATCTTTTTATAAATCTGGAATCAAACCTACTTTAGTATATGGAGCTAGAAGTAAGGATGACATAGTAATTACAGATAAACTTCAAAAATATACAAATTTAATTATTTGTACTGATGATGGTTCTTTAGGATTCAAAGGTAATGTTATTAATTGTATCAAATCATCAAATATTAATTTTGATTATTACTACGCTTGTGGTCCATTAAAAATGTTAGAATATTTAAGTAAGGAATATCCAAATGGTTCATTAAGTTTAGAGGCAAGAATGGGTTGTGGATTTGGTGCTTGTATGGGATGTTCCATCAAAACAACAAACGGACCAAAAAGAGTTTGCAAGGAAGGACCAGTATTTGATGCTAGTGAGGTGATTTTTAATGAATAACTTAAAAATTAATTTCTTAGGCAAAGAGTTTAAAAATCCTATTATTCCTGCCTCAGGTACTTTTGGATTTGGTTATGAATTTAGTGATTTGTATGATATTAATGTTTTAGGTAGTATTTCTATTAAAGGTACAACGTTAGAACCTAGATATGGTAATAAACTACCTAGAATTGCTGAATGTCCTGCTGGATTAATTAATTCAATAGGTTTACAAAACCCAGGTGTTGAAAAAGTAGTAAGTGAGGAATTAGTAAAATTAGATAAAGTGTACAGTGATCAAATCATCGCAAATGTTGGAGGACATAGTATATACGAATATGTTGAAACGGTAAAAGGTTTTAATGATTGTGAAAAAGTGTTTGCTATTGAATTGAATATCTCATGCCCGAATGTAACTGGTGGTGGAATGGCTTTTGGAGTTGATCCTAAGGTTGCTTATGATTTAGTAAAAGAAGTAAAAAAAGTTAGCAAAAAACCTATAATTGTGAAACTAAGTCCAAATGTTACTGATATTGTAGAGATGGCAAAAGCTGTAGAATCAGCTGGGGCTGATGCAATTAGCTTAATTAATACATTAGTTGGTATGAGAATTGATCTAAAAACATTTAAGCCAATTATAGCTAATATTAAAGGCGGATACAGTGGACCTGGTATTTTTCCGGTAGCTTTAAGAATGATTTATGAAGTTAGTGGAGCAGTAAACATCCCAATTATAGGAATGGGAGGAGTAAGTACAGCTTATGATGTCGTTGAAATGATGGCTGCAGGTGCAAGTTTAGTGATGGTTGGGTCACAAAACTTGGTAGACCCATATGCTTGCAAGAAAATTATTGATGATTTACCAAAGGTAATGGAATTATATAATATAAATAAATTAGAAGACGTTATTAAAAGGAGTTTAAAATGAGGGATGTTATTATAGCATGTGATTTTGCTGATCAAGAAAAACTATTTAAGTTTTTAGAACCATTTAAAGGATTAAACCCATATTTAAAACTAGGTATGGAAATTATCTATCGTGAAGGACCACAATTAGTAAGAAAACTAAAAGAACTTGGATTTAAAATCTTTTTAGATTTAAAATTACATGATATTCCTAATACAGTAGAAAAAGCAATGAGAAATATTGCTACACTAGGTGTTGAAATTACAAATTGTCATGCTGCAGGGGGAATAAAAATGATGGAGGCTGCAAGAAGAGGTTTAGATTCTACTGAAGAGGGCAAAAAAACTAAATTAATAGCTGTAACTCAATTAACATCAACTTCGCAAGAAGTTTTAGAAAATGAACTTTTAATTGAAAAACCACTTAATGAAGTTGTAAAAGCCTATGCTGAAAATGCTAAAAAAGCTGGTTTAGATGGTGTTGTATGTTCACCTTTAGAAGCATCAATAATCAAAGAAATGGGATTAATTTCAGTAACTCCAGGAATTAGATTTGCGGATGATTCAGCAAATGATCAAAAGAGAATCGCTACTCCTGAATTTGCAAAAGAAAATGGTTCAACTTACATAGTTGTAGGAAGAAGTATTACAGGAGCTAGTGATCCTGTTGCTGCATATAAAAAATGTGTTAAGGAGTTTTGCTAATATGAAAGAATTAAAAGTAGAAGTTGCTAAAAATTTATTAAAAATTAAAGCTGTATTTTTAAAACCAAATGATCCATTTACTTGGGCTTCAGGGATTAAATCTCCTATCTATTGTGATAATCGTTTAACACTTTCTTATCCTGAAACTCGTAAGGTTGTAGAGGAAGGATTAGCCCAAACTATTAAGCAATATTTTCCTACTTGTGAAGTAGTTATGGGTACATCTACCGCAGGTATTGCCCATGCTGCATATGTTTCTGACATATTAAATTTACCAATGGGATATGTTCGTGGAGGAGCAAAAGACCATGGAAGAGGAAACCAAATTGAGGGTGTAGTACCAGTTGGAAAAGATGTTGTTGTTATAGAAGATTTGATTTCCACTGCTGGTTCATCTATTGAGGTTGTTGAAGTTCTTAGAGAAGCGGGTTGTAATGTTTTAGGTATAGCTTCTATCTTTACATATAATTTACAAAAAGGCTTAGACAGACTAGAAAAAGCCAATGTTGTTAATCATTCATTATCAAATTTCGAGACTCTTGTACAAGTAGCTGCTGAAGAAAAATATATATCAGAAGATGACATTGCAAAAGTGCTTAAATTCCAAAAGAATCCTAGTGATCCTAGTTGGATGGAATAAAAAAAATAAAATCAGTTCATATGAACTGATTTTTTACTTTTTATTAAGATTATCTATTTAAAATATATTCAGTTAGCTTAACTGGATCAACAATCTTACCTTCTTTATATACTCTCATGTTACCAGAAGCTATTTCATCAATTAAAATAACTTCACCGTTATTGTAACCAAATTCAAATTTTATGTCCCAAAGATCTAAACCAATTGTTTTTAAATCATCGGCTATAATTTTAGTAATTTTTAAAGTTTGTTCTTTCATTTGATTAAATAATTCAAGTGACATAATTCCTAAAGCATCTAAGCCTTCTGGAGTTACAAGTGGATCACCTTTTTCATCATTCTTGAAAGTACATTCTACATATCCACCATTTAAAGGAGTTCCATCTTTAATATATTCTCCATAACGACGAATAAAACTTCCAGTAGCAACTAATCTACAAATGACTTCAAGTCCATTACCAAAAACCTTACCTGGTAAAACTTCCATTGTAGCGTCTTCAATATTGGCACTAACATAATGAGTTTTAATACCTGCTTTTTTTAATAAATCAAAGTAATATACAGATGTTTTTAAATTTTCTTTTCCGATACCTTCAATTGTTAGACCAACAGTGTTTTCACCTGGATCAAATACTCCATCTTTACCTGTACAATCATCTTTAAATTTTAATAAAACATTTCCATTTTCTAATTCATAAACATCTTTAGTTTTGCCTGTATCCAATTTAATCATAAATATATCCTATATGTGATTTCACTTAATTTTACCATATTAATTAAGAATTAACAAACATAATTTTTATGAAAAAGTTTTTATAAAATATGTGATTGAAAGTTTAATTTTTTTTTGTTATAATAAAGGTAGTTATACAACTGACGGAAAATGGGTTTAACCATATGGGAGTATAATATTTAAAATGTCGACCGTCTGGGCAGCTCATATTTTTTGAGCGGCCTTTTTTTACTTATTAGGAGGATTTATGAAAGTAGCGGTAGTAATGGGTTCATTAAGTGATTTACCAAAATT
>JAZNJG010000151.1:0-7065 GCA_045577945.1 Bacilli bacterium
ATATTATCAAATTCTTCTAATATTTCAACATTTAAATTATCTATTCCATATAAAATACTATCTTGCATAAATCTTTTATTTATACAGTTATCTCTTTTATGTAAAATATCATATTTATATTGAATGATTCTTTTATGTAAATTATTAGTAGAACCAATTAATATAAGATTTGTTTTTAAATTTGTAATTTTATAAATACAAACAGATTGTGGAATATAATCATCAAATTTCATAATAAATTTATTTAATTATTTAACTTAATGACAAATATAAAACAATTATTTGAAATATAAAATAATTATTAAAAAATAATTACCTCCCGCTTCAATAATATTAAAATTATTATTTACTCTACTAAGTTCATTAGTGGTAATTCTAATGCTTTTCGATAGTCTCTGAACTTTCCTATAATTAATAGGCTTAGCTGCTGATTGGCATACATTTAGTTTCACAACTCAAGCTTTAGCTTTCCAGCAATTCAAGAGGTTAAGACACCAATAATATCAATGTCTCTATTAATATAACATTTATATTCTTCACTATCTAATCCAAGTTTGGTTTCTTCCATCCAATTATTAATAATATTGTCATAAGTTTTTTTATCTCTTTTATAAACTTTAACAACAATACCATCTGTATTAGCAGACATTACTTCTATACCATTTATTTCAAGTTCTTCACATAATTTAAGCAATAAAAGTTGTCCATTAATAGTTACCTTTAAAACAGCAAGACGATCACAAATATCTCCTTTTTCGAAACCTAATTTTCCGTAAATACTATTAATTACAATTTTAAGTACTTGTGCCAATACATCTTTAGGAATACCATCAATAAATTCTTCTTTACTATGTTTAGCTTGAACACGAGTGTTTTTAAGCCATGTAATTAATTTTACAAATACACCTTCATTAATATGAGCAGGTGAAACTCTATATTCACTCATAATACTAGGATAAAAACTATTTACATCAGCATGCACATAAATATAACTATCATCAGTTATATTATCCCATATTGTGCTCACTTCGTTCGCACTCTCACCCGTAGAGGGAGAATCGATATAAATCAGTTTACTTTTTAATTCTCTAGGAATATCTTGACTATGTAATCCACCTGTAGCTATAGTATAAACAAGATTACCAAGTTTTATTTCTCGTTTAAATGCATCTTTACCTATAGAATATACAATAACTTTCTTCATATCTTCAAGCAATGCTTGAAGTTCTGGAGTTTTAAATTTAATAAAAGGTAAAATAATCTTTTTAAAAGCCATTGCAGTTCTTTCAGTTTTCTTACCTCGCCATTGTTGAGGACTAAGACCACTAAACTCAGAATAAAACTTAATAAACATTTTATCTGCAATATTAGAACGAGAACTACTAAGAACATCAACCTCATAAGCATTAGAAATACTATATCTAAGCTTAATTTCATCCATATACAATCTTATCATTTCGCATACAATAAAAACATCGTTTTCATTATAATGCATAGTATCAGGTATCCAATCATCAATCATATATCTATCCCACTTATCAATATATTTATTTAATTGTTGAATAGACATACCTTTAAACTCATTAAGTTTTTGATAACAATGATAATCTAATTCAGATATAGGAGGAAGTTCATGTTCTAATAATTCATACCATTGAACATTAATAGATGTTTGTTTTAAACTTTTAGGAAAATAAATAGTATTACCATCTTTATCTACACCTTTACCAACTTTATTTAATGCAAATATAGTCATAATATCTACATCGACATAAGGTATTTTATAATTTTTAAGTGTAGTAAGTAAATAATCACTTTTAGCAATTTCAGGTTTATCTTGAATTTCAATTATTTTCTTTGATAATTCATATAATTTAGTAATTAATTCTTTAGTACTATTAGTTTGATTGGCAAACATTAATAGACCAGCAACCATAAGTCTATCATATTTACTACTATTATAACCAAACATATCTGTTCTTACTGGTACTTGAAAACCTTGACCATCTTTAACAATAGTTTTATAATGTGGTCGCATTTCATTAAGACAACCTAAAAGTTGTAATAATTGACTATCATCAGTATCAGTAATATAGTATTTATTCTTTTTAACTTTAGCAAGTCGTTCTGTTATTTCTTTAACAGAAAATTTCTGCACTAAAGGAATAGGAGATTTTTTACCTTTTTTATTTATTTCACAAGCATCAGCAAATACTTTAAGATAATCATTAACATCTACTATAACAATAGAAAAGAAATTAGGTAAAATCTCAACATCATATGCTTTAGATGCTATCATACATAACTTGTTTTAGTTGTTCAATAAAAATATCTTTTGCTTTATTATCGTAATACAAAACACCAGGATTATATAATTGAAAACATTTATTATTTTCAATATATTTATTTATAAGATTTCTATGATAATTAGGATGAGGATTAGCATCCATATATTCTTCAAAAGTATTACCAAAGAAAACTATTTTATCCCATTTACCTCTAACTATTTCAGTGTTTAAATGCACAAAACAACGTTTAGCTGCAATAGATTCTAAATTAAATGTAGATTTATTAATACATTTAACCAATCTAGTTATATAAATATCTTCAAGAATATTTTTTCCAAATAATTCTTTATATAAATCAGAAAGTAAAGTAAATATAGTAGTATATCCTATTTTAGCATTAGTGTCATATGTAGGAAGAATAAATATTGTTTTAGCAAATGTAATACCAGCACCAAATGTTATACATTCATTTTTATCTGCATATATTCTAATAGGACATTCTTGACAACTAAAATGTTGATGAATGTTTAATTGACTCTTATAATGTTCTATAGCTATTTCTTTAGATTTTCTTTTACCCATATTTATACTATTATTTACCATAACATAATATAAGTTCCTTTCTTGCTCTAGAACAACCAACATAAAGTCGTCTTAACATATCTTCAATATCAGCATAAGGTCTACCTAATTTATTATATACCATATCATTAACATCTACAAAAACAATATCATAAGTAGAACCTTGACTTTTATGGGCAGTCAGTGAAAAACCATAATCTATATCTCTAGTATAAATAGCCTTTCCTGTTTTATCTAGAATATTTGCAGCAATAAGATATTTCTTTTTAAAATCAAAATATGCTTTCCATTTAGAAGCTCTAGTACCGCCATGTGCAGCTTTAGCATCTTCAACTAAATTATTAAGAATTTTATGATATTGAAGAATAGTAAATTTATCTCTATGATCAAGTATAAATAAAGGTTTAGTTATTTTTCCTCCATGAACTAATTGGAATTTAACAAGAAAACCTTTAAATTCATATTTATCATCAACAAAATTTACAATATCATTAATTATATATTCTTCACTATTATTAATAACTATTTCCATAAATTCATTAACAATAGTTTCATAAGACATAATCAAATCATTTTTAGTAATAATATTTTTATCAGCATCTTTAATAATAATATTTCTAATATAATTATTCCAACCACTTACACAATTATTAGTATAACCGATAATACGATACATATCTATATTTTTAGTATATTCTTCATTATTGAAACTTAAATCGATAACTTCTTTAAAGGTGGTTGGATTACATATAGTAAAACCTTCACCTAAATCATTATAATTCATATCTCCAACATGTTTAGAAATATAATCTAAAAATCTAAATGTTTTATGTTCTATATCATATCGAAGAAGTTTAAGTAAATCTCCAATAGGATTTAAAGAACCTTGTCTAACAATTTGTGTTAATGGATAAACTTCAAAGCATCTATCAAAAGCAATAGACCTTTTTTCATTAACAGGAGCAAGCTGACTAGTATCACCAATAAATATAATCTTAATTTGTAATTCTTTACATTTATTACAAATATAAGTAACTAATTTAGCAGGAAGCATAGATGCTTCATCTACAAGTAATAATTTAATATTTTCAAGTTTAGGTTTAGCCATAGGATTAAATTGAGGATTTTGAGGATTAAAATCTTCTAATCTTAAATCTAATCTAAGACCAAATGTACTTTGAATAGTATCTACATTTCTTCCATTAATCGCTTGACTAAAAACTCTACAAGCTTTATGAGTTGGAGATGTACATTTAATAACACTATTTGCATATTTACAATGTGTTATTATATAATTAGTTATAAAAGTTTTGCCAGTACCTCCTGCTCCTGTTAAACCAACTATGTATTTAGCAGAATCAAAAGGACTGGCAATAAAATCAATCAAACCATCAATAGCTTTTTGTTGATCTTCTGTAAACTTATATACTACATTATCTTTTTTTTCAGCAACACTTAATCCTTCCATTTACTACGAATAATAGGATGAATTGTATCATAATTATCTTTATAAAATTTTAAAGCATCATAACCTTCATTAGTATGTTCATCATAACATATCTTTTTAATCTTGAACATTTCTTGTTTAGTATAATTATTTAAAACTATATTCCCACATACTTTAATTCCTGGAGCAAAAGGTAAATACTGTTTAGGTAAAGATTGAGGATTAACATTATTTCTAAGCCATAACATTCTATGACCTTTTTCATCTAAACCTTGCGCATAAACTTCAGGAATATTTTTACAATCGTAATTTTCAGATATAATAGGATAAGTTTTATCAAACACTTTAACATAATAATTAGCTTCAATGTCAATATGAACTATACCATCAAGATTTTTTTGAATAACACTATATTTACCATCAGCACTATTCTTTTTTACAACTCGTTCTTTTTTAGTTGTAACTTTAAAAAAATCAAATGTAGGCATAATATATTATCTTTTAGCTTTTTTCATAGCATTTTTAGTCATAGCAGCCATATTGATTTTATTTTCTCTTTTAGCTGTTTTACTTTTATTATCAGTATTTTCAGAATCATTAGGTATAAAACTTTTCTTAATACCAGATGTTGTAAATACATATACATATTTACAATAATGTACAAGAAAATCTATTTTACCCCAACTTTTATTACCAAGACTATCTGCCGATTTATCAATAGTGATTACTTTATTGACAGAACTAACAGAACAACCTTGTTTTTTGTTTAATGCACGAACAACACTTGCTTCATCATAATTTTTCATAACTTTACGCAAATTTTAATTAATTATATTGTTATTAAATAATTCATATATTAACCCTTTTTCCTTTAATATTATTCCCAAGTTTTATAATATTCATCACAATTATTAGTTGTTCCACACAAATGTTCATTATTCAGGTAAGGAATACATTGTTTCCAACAACTACCACCTACTATATAAAAAGCACTATCATTATATCCATTACGAAAGCCAAATACAGCAGGTTTCCATAGACCATCCATACTACTTCTTACTAAGACTTTACTTTCAAACGGCTTTAAAGTAGTAATATCAAATTTATTAAGAACTAATTCCCAATCATCTTGAAACTTTATATTAGCAAAAGCAACACCACCATTTTTATATTTTATTCTATAAAAACCATCACTAATATTAATGATAATACCACTTATATAGTCTTTCTTCTTTTTAATTCTATCCCCAATCTTAAACTTCGGCTCAATCAACTTCTCCAAAGTCTTTGTTTTAGCGTTCCATTTGTAACCATTTTCTTTAATAGCATCAAAAAGTTTTTGCTTTTCTTCTTCGGTAGCAAGTCTATTAAATTCCCATATTTCTTCATGATATAATACATTATCATCAAAATCCCATCCGAAATAACAATATCCACTATAACCATCCTTTTCATGAGATTTAACTCCTTTTAAAATAAATATTTGCAATGAAATATCGTTTTCAGCAACTACAATGTCCCCATCTTTAAAAGATCTTTGAAATCCCTCCCAAGTAGTTTTACCTTTGGGGAAGATTACGCATTTGGCATTATCTTTATAACTTATGCAACCATACTCAGTAAGAAATTCTGCACAACCATTTGAAATTATTTTAATAGGATAAGAACAACAAGTACGGACTTTTTCAAAAGTTGCATCTTCAAATATTGTACAGTCTAATTCCATACCACTTGGACAATCTTTAAGGAGTTCTGCTATATTTATCTTTTCCATAATTAATCAATATTTAATATTATTTATTACAATAGCTAATTTATATTATAAAACATTTATGATACCTTGCCCGTAGAGGAATTATTATTTTATTCCATATAATTATTTTCTTCTATTACTTTAGGCTCAGTACCATTGTATACTAAATCTTCAGCTAATTCCCAATTTTTATATGGATATATTTTCATAATTCTAATAAAATCAGAATGATTTATTGCTAGTTCATGAGCTTCATCAATAGAATTAGCAGCAACAATTATTAATCCAGATCCATAAGAAGGGAAACTTTTATTTATATAAACATTCATAATTAATTCAATTTTTTAGTTATTATATAACAATGTTCATAATAAGTATTTCTATGTTCTGCTGAACTTACAATAGCAATTTGTTCAACACTCATATTAGAAATACCTGCATCATGAGGTATTTCTTTTTCATATACTTTATAATTATCAAATCCTACTATATCTCCATTATCTATTTGTTTTATAATATCATCCATATAGGTTTTCATACAAACCTTTGCATCAGATATATCTTTAAAACAACCAATTATATCTATATATGTACTAGTAGGATGTAAAGCAGTGTTAATAACTATATAAACATTCATTTGAAAATATATTTATTAATGAAATCATAAATTGGGGCTTTATATTTATAATAAAATATAAGTTTATCTAATGCTTTAATACGAGATGCATTATCTTCAAGAGGCCACCAATAAGGATGTTTATTTTTAATATTAAAAAAGCGTTTATTAAATTTAGGAATTATATATTTAATACAAGTATATATTAATTGTGCATTATATTTATTTCTATAAATTTCATTAATACAATAACATAAACCAATTGGAATTTTAACAGATTTATCATTTATATATTTAATATATAATAGTTTAGCATCTTTTAATATTTCAACTCTTTCTTTATTTGATAACATTTTCATAATTCAAGTCAAAATGCACC
>JAZNJG010000152.1:0-5000 GCA_045577945.1 Bacilli bacterium
GGGAGATAACTATTTCGTTGTATATTGTAACCAATATAGCCTTCGACATTCTCAATACGCTCTATTCGCCAGAGAGTGTTTGTAAGTTGACGATAAGTAACATTATCATTATATACGTAATGGTGTTTATTATACGCCGAACCTAATTGTTCTACTACATTACCAACTGGCACTACAAAAACTATACTCTAAAAACAATTTTTTAATTTTTTTTGTGGAAATTCAAAGTCCCAATAGTGAACATCTTTCAAATACCCATTTAGAGCAGGAGGAATATGGATAACAATATCATTTATCCAACAAAGATATACTAAATAAGTTGCAGAGGGATATGTCATTTCTCCTTTTTTAGATAATGCAATACAGTGATTAATTAAAGTAAATATTCCATAGGAAGTATAAATTTTACATAAAGTTTCATCTGCTTCTACTATATTATCAAAATTCATTGTACTATCAGCTAAAAACAATCCATCTTGACATATATAACTAATTGTATCAAAAACTTGATGTTCTATTTTTAATTTATATTTAGGCCCTATATATGGATAACCTTCAATAGCATAGAAAACCTTATCGTTTTGTTTATACTTAAATACTATTATAGGATAAGTATCTGCTAGTATATCATCATCCCAGTAATAACACAAATACTCATATCTATTTATATAATCAGATTGCGAATATAAACTAATAGCAAAAAACAATAATATTGTTATTACTAATCCCTTATAGATATTTAAATTCTTATTCATAATAATTATTTTTTTTAAGCCAATCATTAAAATTTTTTGTTGTAAAAACACCTTTCCACCAAAAATATAATAATCTTAAATCTCTATTTTTACCATCCTTTTTTGTTAATCCTTGCCGAACGATATTTTCAAATTTTAAAGATGTTATCTCAGACATAACAACAATGTGATAATATAAACTTTCATCTTGTTGATAAAAATTGTTTCTATTTTCAAAGAAAAAACCTATTTCTTGATCGTAAGCATGTCCTAACTCATGAGCAAGTCCAATAATTGGTTCTCGAAACAGTCTAATTTTTTGTCCTTCTTCAATCTCTGTTTCTATATAATCTCGTGTTCGATTATAAAATACAATTTTGAAACTAGGTGAATATTTATTTTCTTTATTTGAATAGTTAATATTATATATATTTTCACTTTCTTCAAGAATAGAAATAGCATCATGTAACTCAGTAGACATTTCTTTTAATTTTTCTAATTGTTCTTCTACTTCTTTTTTATATCCTTCATCTCCCTCATTTACTACAATCTTACGTCCATCTGGATCCACCAAATTAACTGGATTATTAGCACACCAAGCGTATGGGGAGATGTCGTAGTATTTTTCGGCAAGAGGGTCTTGGGTTGTGGTGCGCATCAGAGCCGGATAGTACCAACGAGCTTCTGAGTCGTATTCATCAAGACCATGCATTTCGACAAACTCTTTAGAGCCATACTTATATGGTTGTTGTGATGCTTGATAATTGTCGTTCCATGGCAAACCGCTTGGATAGTATTGTAGTTGTATGTACAATATTATTCAATGGGATATATATGACCAAAAGAATGCCATTTACAAATGCCATTATTAAAGTAACTATATTTTGAAGGAGCTAAATATGTAATATAAAGGCACCAGTTTTCTTTAATAAAATAATTTATTAATTCACATTTTATCTTTTCGTTTTCTTTTTCTGATAGTATTGGAATATTTTTTACCGTAATATCTAAAATTTCATATGACAATAATTTTTTTAAATATAAATTATTAGTATCACATTTAAAATCTATCGTATAATATATTTTTAAAGTATCATTAAATCCTTTTAAATATATTTTGGGTTGCCACGTCAAACTTTGTATGTAAGGTGAATCTATTTTATTACAAGGACGATATTCATACATAATATTAGTATAATTTAAACGATAAGAAGAATACTTTTGCTCATGACAAGCAGAAAATATTATAATTAATAAGCAAAAAATAATTATATTTTGTTTCATTTATGATATGTATAAAAAGGTTCTAACAAACTATTCTGAAATCTATGTGTTTTATTGTAGTTTTTATATGCATTTGGATTTTCTAAAATTGCTTCATCTAAAAATAACTCAACAACATAATTAAAATTAGATTGATTCCAGTAATTTCCATCCAATAATGACTGTAATGCTTTTATATATGTTATATTATTATTTTTTGAATCAAATACACGGTAATTTGGATGAGGAAAGTTTAGCATAACTTTGTATGAATATATATATGCTTCTACTTCAGAGAATATATTTTTGACAGGTCTCCCATTATATGTTTGATATGCATGAAAAGATTCATGCGCAACGGCATTAATTGCATACATAAGTTTATCATCTGTATTTTCTTTTGGAGCAATATTCATAGTTTTAGTTTTTGCAGTATAACTTTGGGTTCCTTCTTTTGATGCGGGATTATTCAAAATTGTATATACATCATCAGATGAAATAAGATGATCTAAAACAATCTTGCCAAAATCAATGGAATTGGAACATATTTCATTTAATGCACTATACATTAAATCTATATATTCATTTTCACCAGTATATTGACTATTTAAGACATATTCTTCCTCTTCTTCACCATCAACTATTTTAATTCTACGTCCATCTGGATCCACCAAATTCACTGGATTATTAGCACACCAAGCGTATGGGGAGATGTCGTAGTATTTTTCAGCAAGAGGGTCTTGGGTTGTGGTGCGCATCAGAGCCGGATAGTACCAACGAGCTTCTGAGTCGTATTCATCAAGACCATGCATTTCGACAAACTCTTTTCCGCCATACTTATATGGTTGTTGTGATGCTTGATAATTGTCGTTCCATGGCAATCCACTTGGATAGTATTGCATTTGTTGAACGCACGTAAAAGATGTGTTTGTTGAACCTATATATGTTTCACGTACATTGCCGAGTGCATCGTATTGATGTACAATCAGATTGCCATTAGAGAAATGAATAATATTTGCAGTTAATTAAACCAAGAAGAATCAATACTATCATTCACAGATAAAGAAACAGATCTATTTTTAATTTCAGGATTATCAATAATAAAATTATATTCTTTTTGTCTTGCCTTTAAATACGAAATTTCTTTATTTTTCATAGTTTCAATATCAAATGTATCTTGATACAATATAACATCACAATTACGACATAAATCAAAAGTGAAGCATTTTCTGACAACTGTATTAGAATCTATTTTTTCGTGAATTATAGGTACATATCCATTTCTTTCCGCATAGAACTCCATTTCTAAAATGGAAGAATTTTTTTTGCTATTCCAACCATACAAGTAGATATAATCAAAATATCCTGTTTTATGAATAAAAATATTTTCTAGTTTATAAGAACTATACTTATATTTATCCGAAAAATTAACTTCAAAATCTAATGGTACACTTTCTGAAGTAAAGCATATTGCAAATGTAGAATCAGAGACAAAAGCAACATGAATTTCGCCCCAAAAATCACAGGGATCCCCTATATAAATATAATTTTCAGAAGGTGGAAATATTCCATTATATTCATACGGCATGAAATATTTTTCTTTATAAAGTGTAAATGTAACACCATTTTCAGATTTATATATAAATGTTTTATTCCATAAGAAACAAGAATAAATAAAAAAAATAGGAGTAATAATTATAATAAAAACAATCACCCAAAAAATCCTTTTAATATATTTTATTTCCATAGTAAATATAGTATTTAATAAATTCATAATAACCATAATAATAACCGAAATTTTGTGGCCATTGTGACACTGGGGGCTCTATTTCTCCTCCATAAATTGTAAATGCTAATTTTGTAAAAATAAGAGGAATATTATTAACCCCAGAAATATAACCAGCGGCAAAATTACCAATATCTCTAGCTGAAGCTATATATCTTTTTGCCCCTAAAAATACGTTATATCCTCGATAATAATGTATATTTTTCTGCTGCTCTTTCATATGTTTCGTCCCCCAAGCCTTAAAATCATATCTTCCGCCATTCCGTCCTGTATTTTCTTCATCGAATATATAAGTAACAATGCTTGGGGTATTGGTAATAAAGTCTTTTATAAAATCATCACCTGCATTATCATTCATATTAATTACAGCACCATCAACAAATTTATTTTCGTCATCAAAAAAAGAATATTTCGTTAACATCTGACCTAATATTTTTTCTTTATTAGAATCATATTTATCATTAACAATGTAAATATTTTTATCATTATCTAAAACGCCATTGACTATAGTATAAGTACTATCTCCATTATCTGTTACAGATATATGTCTACCATCCGGATCTACCAAATTAACTGGATTATTAGCACACCAAGCGTAAGGAGAAATATCATAATACTTTTCGGCAAGAGGGTCTTGGGTTGTGGTGCGCATCAAAGCCGGATAGTACCAACGAGCTTCTGAGTCGTATTCATCAAGACCGTGCATTTCGACAAACTCTTTTCCGCCATACTTATATGGTTGTTGTGATGGTTGATAATTGTCGTTCCATGGCAGACCGCTTGGATAGTATTGCATTTGTTGAACGCACTGAAATGTCGTATTTGTTAAACCTATGTATGTTTCACGCACATTACCGAGATAGTCTTTTATGTAATAATATGGGAGATAACTATTTCGTTGTATATTGTAACCAATATAGCCTTCGACATTCTCAATATGCTCTATTCGCCAGAGAGTGTTTGTAAGTTTGCGATAAGTGACATTATCATTATATACATAGTGTTGTTTATTATATTCCGAACCTAATTGTTCTACTACATTACCTACTGGCACTACGATTGGTGAGTTGCGAGTATAATAGGTTGTAGAATATTTATTGCCGAGCGCATCGTATTGATGTACAATGAGATTGCCATTAGCGAATTGGATTGTGTCGGGCAAATTTAGTAAATTATATTTGATTGCGCAAATATTTCGGTCCAAATCATATATCATG